>JABDIW010000172.1 GCA_013003515.1 Acidimicrobiia bacterium | reverse complement strand
TACGAAACGTGATACGGTGTTCGCATGGTTCGACCGATCTCCGTACGACTCGATGACGACGCCTTCCGTGCACTCGCCCGGCTCGAGGCGACCGGCTTGACTCGTTCGGAAGCCATCCGTTCCGCACTTGTCGCCGCAGCGTCACAGCTCGCCGACAAACGAGTACTTGCCGCCGAAGTCGCCGCCCTCGAAGCCGATGCCGACGACCGCGCCGAGATGCTGGCCGTTGCAGACCTGATGGAGAGCCTGCGTGCACCGCGGTGACATCTACGTCCTGCGGCTCCCCAAAGGCGTAGGCCACGAGCAACACGGGCGACGCCTCGGTGTCGTTGTGCAGTCCAACGCCTTCATCCCTAGATCGGTCGTCCTCGTCGCACCAACCTCTGTCAGCGCCAAACCTGCATCGTTCCGACCCCAGATCGACGTCGACGGCACCGAGACCCGAGTCCTCGTCGAACAGGTCGGCGCTGTCGACATCCGTCGCCTTGGCGAGCTCGCCGGACGAGTCACCCCCGAAGAGCAATGGGGCATCGACGCCGCCCTACTCACGGTCCTCGGCCTCGACTGACCAGCGATACCGTCGAGGGCATGTCGTCGCGACCGGGATCGACCCCACTCCCGTGGGCTGGAGAGGGGCTATGAGCGTTGCGCCTAGCTTTGGTTTGGCCTAGCGCCTGCCGTTCGTCCCGGTATGGGGGACTTCTGCCCCGTGCGCTGGGCTGTCGTGTAGACCAGCATGGGGTCACCGAAGGGAGCAATCTGTGACAACGTCCACTTCCAAACCAATCACCGTCGACGGCAACGAGGCTGCGGCCTCCGTTGCCTTCCGTTCTTCTGAAGTCGTCGCCATCTATCCCATCACTCCGGCGTCCCCGATGGGTGAGCTGTCTGACGCCTGGTCGGCCCAGGGCAAGACCAACGTGTGGGGCCTGGTCCCTTCGATCATCGAGATGCAGTCCGAGGCCGGCGCCGCCGGCACGCTCCACGGGTCGCTGCAGGGTGGCGCCCTCACCACCACGTTCACTGCGTCGCAGGGTCTGCTGCTGATGATCCCCAACATGTACAAGATCGCCGGCGAGTTGCTCCCCTCGGTGATCCATGTCGCAGCTCGCACCGTTGCCACTCACGCCCTGTCGATCTTCGGTGACCACTCCGACGTGATGGCCAC
>JABDIW010000171.1 GCA_013003515.1 Acidimicrobiia bacterium | reverse complement strand
CCCTTGACTCGAGCTGGCTTTCGCCCAGCAGATCGGCAGGCCCGACATGACGACACCGCGAGTTTCCATCACCGACGCCTTCAGTGAAGCCTGGGAGAGGATGAAGACCATCCTCTTCCGACCGTTCGACATCGGCAAGTGGTTTGCGCTCGGCTTCACCGCGTGGCTCGCCGGCTTGACCGGAACCGGTGGTGGCGGCAGCAGCAGTAGCTGGAACGTCGGCGGACCGTCCGATGCTCCGGAAGACCTGGATGGCGTCGCCGAGAGCGTGCATTCGGTCCTGCGCGAGGCCTGGGAACGAAGCAGCGAGTGGATTGTCGACAACCCTGTGTGGGTGCTCGCCGGCGTCCTTGGCTGTGGACTTCTCCTGGCCCTCTTCCTGGTGATTCTGTGGGTCAGCTCGCGCGGCAAGTTCATGTTCCTCGACAACGTCGTTCACAACCGGGCCGAGGTTGTCGCCCCATGGAAGCGGTACCGACGCCCCGCCAACTCCCATTTCTTCTTCCAGCTTGCTTTCGTCCTTGCGGTGATCGTCGTCGTGCTCGGCTCGATCGTCGCCCTCCTCGGCCTCGGCGCAGCCGCCTGGACGACCGACGTCGAAGGACCGTTCTCATGCCTGCTCCTGGTCATCGGAGCGCCTGTCCTGCTGCTGGTGATCTTGACAATCGCCTACGTCCAGTTCTTCCTCGATGCCTTCGTCGTACCGCTGATGCACCGTTACGACCTGCCGGTCATGACCGCGTGGAGCCGATTTGGAGAGATCCTCCGCCGGCACCCGGGGACCCTCCTGCTCTCCGGGCTGTTCCTGTTCGTTCTCGCCCTTGCGGTGGGGGTCGCCATCCTCGTGTCGGGGCTGCTCACCTGCTGCGTCGGATTCTTGTTTCTGATGATTCCCTACATTGGAACGGTCCTGATCCTGCCGGTTCCGGTCACCTACCGGGCGTTCACCGTGGCGCTTCTCGACCAGATCGACCCCGGGTACTTTCCGCAAGAGAGCCCGGCGCCGACCGAGGCTCCTCCGCCTGCCCCACCCAAAGTGGCTCCCGAGGCGCCCCCGCCGCCGGTCTAGGGCCAGAGATCATCGGCGCCGTCGGGGATGGGCCTACATGCAAATCGACCAACCCGATCTCAGCCCTTCAACCTTGGCCCGGTCGATCCCGCTGGCCCTGGATAGGTCTCGCCCGCTGTTCGCCGACTATTCGACGCGAACGTGCAGCCCGATGTACGAGCCGACGAATCCGCCGGCGACGTGGGTGCTCAAGATCGAGCCGTCGAGCCCTTCGGCCAACGTGATCCAGTCGCCGCCTTCGAGGCGATACGTGAAGCTGTAGGGTCGCCCCTCGGCGTCGACACGTAGCTCGATGCTGTCGCCGTCACCACTCGACAGAGCCCGCTCGACGAACGCCTCAGGCTCGCCTCCCGCCGCCTGCTCGAGGAAGATCGACCACTCGCTGTCGACACGCCGTACCCCGAGATAGAAGTGGTGCTGCTCGTTCTGGAAGACGGCGATGCCGGCAGACATGCCAGAGCTCATTGGCATCCGCATCGAAGCTGACGCGGAGAAGCTTGCGTGCTGCTGGCGACGCGCGAGGAAAGCCGGCGTCGAGGAGCCGGAGAGGCGCTCGCTCATCGGCGTCATCGTCGCAGCGCCCTCATGCGACTCGAGGTCCAGCCAGGCATCAGAGGGCCCGCGCAGCGAGTTCCAGACGAAACCGAGCTCGCGAGCATCGAACTCCTCTCGCCAGGTGAAGTTGTCCGTGTAGGGGGTCGCGGACGCCTGAGCTGCCGTCAGATCCGGCCTCGCCAGCGCGAGCGGCACGGGTTTGCTCGGGTCGAGAATCATCGGCCAGCCGTCCTGCCAGGTCACCGGATGGAGAAACGTCTCGCGGCCGGTGTTGTAGAACATCCCTTCGTAGGGACGGCAGGCGAGGAAGACCGCCCACCAGTCGCCCTCGGGCGTCTGCACGAAGTCGGCATGACCGCTGGCGATCACCGGGAACGGTCGCTCGGGATCGAGCGTCCGTTGGGTCAGGATCGGATTCACTGGTCCGGGCTCGTACGGTCCGAACGGGGCGCGGCTGCGGAAGACCACCTCCGAGTGGTAGAACTCGGTGCCGCCTTCGGCTGCGATGAGCACGTACCAGTCGTCCACCTTGAAGATGTGCGGCGCCTCGATCCAGATCGGCTGGGTCTCGAGATCGACCCCGCCATCCACGATCATCTTCCTGGGGCCGATCAGCTTTCCGGCAGCGAGATCCAACTCCTGAATCCAGAGTGCCCGGTGCCCCTCGTAGAGCGGCTCGTAGTCCGGCGGCCCGTTGTTGGTCACGTAGACCCGTCCATCGTCGTCGAAGAGGATCGACGGGTCGATGCCGTCGATCTCCGGCAGCCAGACCGGCTCCGACCACGGACCGGCCGGGTCGGTCGCCGTAACGTAGAAGTTACCGCCCGCATCGACGAGAGTATTGATCATGTAGAAAATACCGTCGTGGTAGCGGATCGTCGGCGCGAACACACCGCGCGACACACCCTTCCCCTCGACGGGCAGAAGCGACGGGTGATCGAGAACGTGCCCTATCTGCGTCCAGTTGACAAGATCCTCGCTGCGGAAGATCGGCACGCCCGGATACCAGGAGAAGGTCGACGTGACCATGTAGTAGCCGTCATCCGCTCGCACGATGCTGGGATCGGGATAGAACCCGGCCAGGATCGGATTGCGCACGCCGCCCGGCTGGGCCGGCTGCTCGAACCACGCGTCCCGTCCGCTGTACTCGAACCAGTCGAAGACAGCGGCGGGCGTTGCAGCCGGCTGCGGGGCCGCCCCGCATGCCATCAG
>JABDIW010000156.1 GCA_013003515.1 Acidimicrobiia bacterium | reverse complement strand
TGATGCCTTCTGCCTCGCACAGCCGTCGCAACAACTCGATGGGCTGCAGCGTGCTGGTGGCGACGTGGTGCAGGTTGTCGAGCCAGTGACGGGTCACCAGGGCTGGATCGAGACCGACCGCAGCGGAGGCATTCTCGATGCGATCGAAGTCGGGCGGCCGGTAGTCCTCGGGATTGGCGAGGGTGTGGAACAGGTCGAAGACGACTGCGCGGGTCACGTGGTCGTGTGGGCGGCGACATCGAGGCCGGCCCGAAGCGCCGTCTCGAGGTAGGGCTCCCCGATATCGGATGCCGTGGCGACTCCGGGTTCGTAACGCCCTTGTGCGGCACAGACCGCGGCTGCGGCCAATGCGAGTCCTTCGAGATGGTCGCCGAGGTCTGACGTACCGACGATGCGGGTGGTGACGCCGTCAGTGGTGAGGGTCGTCACCTTGGCCATAGCCGCAGCCCATTCCCCCGTTGTCGGCACCACGATGCTGCGGTACGGACCGTCGGCGTCGAAATGCTCGCCCCATCGGGGTCCCACCGGCTGCGGGAAGGGCACCGGGACACCCTTGCGAAGCGTTTCCCCCTGTTCGGTCCAGGCGATCTCCACTTCCTGGACCACGTTGCCTTTGGCGACCTCGTGCGCGGCCAGTGCCGGGGCTATCCCGGAGCCGAGGTTGGCGCCGACAACGAGTGTGGTTCCGCGACTCCGGAAGGCGTCGCCGTATTGGTCTTCGATGGCGTCGAGGTCGCCATCCACCCACAGCACGGCCGATGCGTCCACCTCTAGGGCCCGGTCGACGTACGTCCACGGGTCGGCGATGTCGTCGGTGACGACGACTCCGTAGGTCTCGATCGTCCCCGCCCGTTCGACGCGGCGATCGGGGGAGCGGCGGTAGGGGGCGTCGACGACACCGAGTGCCTCGAGTGACGCTTCGCCGAGGAGGATCCGCCCGGCACGGATGCCGACAGGTCCTGCGGGATGAACCGCGATCCTCAACGTTCGACGGGACGCCGCTCGAGTGGTTCCCACCGCCCGGACGACTCGGGGTGTTTGACCGGACGGTTGGCGAAGGCTGTGACCGCGGCGGCGATGGCGGCGGCGACTGCGAGAACGATGCCGGAGCGCTTCACGGCTTCGAGTGTAGGGCGGGTCGGCGCGGTGCCCTGGCGGCTAACCTCGCATCAGGTGCCCGAACATGTGTCGGGCATCCCGCGGGTCCCCTGTGAAGGGGGCGAAAGAGCGAAGTCCGGTGAGATCCCGGCACTGTCCCGCAACTGTGATGTCCCTTCGGGGAATGAGTCAGGTCGCCTGCCCGTGGGAACGCCACCTGTCCTCGGAGGAGGGACGGACGGCGCCTCCGACCCTCCTCCGGCCACCAGGGAGGGTGGCTCGAGATGCGAATGACCCGACTTCTCGGTCTGTTGGCTCTGGTGGCATCCCTTGGTGTCGCTTGCGGCGACAGCGCAACCTCGTCGAGCACCACGGCCGCGCCGTCGTCGACGACCTCCCCCACCACGACCCTGGTGACGACGACGACGGCACCGGCTGCGTTCCCGGTCACGGTGGAGACTGAGGCAGGTGTGGCGACACTTTCCGAAAGGCCGGAGCGGATCGCGGCTTTGTCGGCGCCTCTGGTCGAGATCCTGTTCGCGATCGGTGCCGGTGATCAGATCGCTGCCGTCGACGTGTTCTCCGACTACCCCGCCGAAGCGGCCGACCTTCCCCAGGTCGATTCGTTCGCCTTGAATCTCGAGTCTGTGGCCGCCCTCGACCCCGATCTCGTGATCTTGTCGTTCGATCCGGGTCAGGCCGTGGATGGCCTCAACGCGCTCGACATTCCCGTGATGCTGCTCGGGACTCCGGCGACGCTGTCAGATGCATACGACCAGTTCGAGGTGCTGGGACTCGCAACCGGCCGCTCCGAGGAAGCGGCTGCCGCGGTCGCCGCCATCGAGCGTGGCGTCGACGCCGCGGTGACCCGGGTGGGGGAGACGGCGGACGGGTGGACGGTGTATCACGAGACCGACCAGTTCAGCTTCTACACCCCGAACTCGGCATCATTCATCGGTCACCTCTATGCCCTGGTCGGCATGGAGAACATCGCCGACGCAGCTCCCGACGAGTTCGGCTCTGGCTTCCCCCAGCTGTCACCCGAGTACATCATTGCCTCCGACCCCGACATCGTCTTCCTGGCGTCGTTTGGCGAGACGCCGCAGACCTTTGCGGCCCGTCCCGGCTGGGACACGATGTCGGCCGTTGCCGATGGTGCCGTCTTCCCTCTCGACACCGACATCGCCAGCCGATGGGGTCCCCGCGTCGTCGACCTGATGGACGCCATCGCCACAGCCATCGAGGCTCATGCAGGCGGTTGAGCGCCGCCCATCTGGCAGGCTCCGGCTTCGCCCCCTGACCCTTGCGGTTGGTGCATTGCTCCTGGCCGCAACGGCAGCTGTAGCTCTCGGACCGGTGTCGCTGCCGTTCTCCGATGTGATGCGAGAGCTGCTCTCTCGGCTCCCCGGCATCTCGATCGAGTCAGGTCTCTCCGAAAGAGAAGCGGCCATCCTGTGGGAGTTGCGAGTTCCCCGTGTTGCCCTCGCCGGGCTCGTCGGAGCGCTGTTGTCAGGTGCCGGTGCCGCCTATCAGGGGTCGTTCCGAAACCCGCTCGCCGACCCGTATCTGCTGGGGGTCGCCGCCGGAGCCGGCCTCGGGGCGACTCTCGTGATCTCGGGGGGTATCACCAATCCGGCAGCGCTGACGGCCGCCGCCTTCGTCGGTGGAGTGGTGGCGGTCGTCATCACCTACGCCGCAGGGCGGATCGGTGGTGGCTCGTCGGCAGTCACTCTGATCCTGGCGGGGGTTGCCGTGGCTTCCTTCTTCACTGCCGTCCAGACGTTCGTGCAGCAGCTGTCTTCCGACACCGTCCGCGAGGTGTTCTCGTGGATCTTGGGACGCCTCACCACCGTCGGATGGGCGGAGGTGTGGCTGGTGACCCCGTTCGCCGTCGTCACCGCGGCGGTCCTGTTGATGCACCGCCGCCATCTCGATGTCCTCGCAGTTGGCGATGCCGAGGCGTCGAGCCTGGGCATGGCTGCGGGCAGGGTGCGCCTGATCATCGTCCTGGCCGCCACGCTCGGCACTGCGGCGGCAGTGTCGGTGAGCGGGCTGATCGGTTTCGTCGGCATCGTCGTGCCTCACACCGTCCGGTTGATGACTGGGACCAGCTACCGGACGATCATCCCCATGTCGCTGGTGGCCGGTGGAGCCTTCCTGATCGGTGCCGACCTGTTGGCTCGGACGGTGATAGCGCCCTCGGAGCTCCCGATCGGTGTGATCACGGCGTTCGTGGGTGCACCGTTCTTCGCAGTGATCCTTCGCGCCCGGAGGGCCGGCTGATGCTGTCGTGTCATCAGGTCTCGGCCCGGTACAACGGAACTCCTGTCCTGGACACTGTGGACATCGAGGTCGACCCGGGTGAGTGGGTGGCTGTCATCGGTCCGAACGGAGCCGGCAAGACCACCATGCTGCGGGTCGTCTCGGGTGCCCTGACCTTCTCGGGGGAGGTGACGATCGGTGGCAGCTCGATTGCCGCTCTGCCCCCGCGCGATCTCGCCGGATTGGTGGCCGTGGTCCCCCAGGCTCCGGTGATTCCCGCCGGGATCACCGTCTTCGACTACGTGTTGCTGGGGCGGACGCCCCACATCGGGTACTGGTCGATGGAGGGTCGGTCGGACCTCCGGGAGGTTGGCGCGGTTCTCGAACGCCTGGAGCTGTCTCATCTCGCCGATCGGCCCATGGATCGAGTGTCGGGTGGTGAGCGACAACGAGCCGTGCTGGGTCGTGCGCTGGCTCAGGACGCCGGGCTGCTGTTGCTCGACGAGCCGACCTCGGCCCTCGACCTCGGCCACCAGCAGCAAGTGCTCGAGTTGGTCGACTCACTGAGACGGGATCGGGGCCATGCGGTGCTGTCTGCCGTCCATGATCTGACCCTCGCCGCGCAGTTCGCAGACAGGCTGGTGCTGCTCGCCGACGGCAAAGTCCGTGCCACAGGCACTGCGGAGGAGGTTCTGAAGCCAGACATCCTCGCCAGGTACTACGGAGCCGACGTCACCGTGGTGGTCGACGCCGACGGCAACCAGGTGGTCGCCCCCCGGCGACGGAATCCGGTCGGCTAGGCGCTGTAGGCGGCCTCGAACAAGACACCGGCGTAATAGGCGACGACGCCGCCGATGGCAGCGATCACGAGGTTCTCGAGACCCGCTTTGATCGCGCTCGTCTTGGTGATCCAGGTCTTGAGCACACCCACTCCGAACAGGGCGATTCCGGTGAAGACGGCAGCCCAGAACAGGCCCACCCCCGTCTCGTCCGTGAACACGAACGGGAGGATGGACGGGAGCGAACCGAGCAGGAACAGCCCACCGGAGAGGAACATGGCTGCGAAGGCGCTGCGCCGTTCGTCATCGACCACCTGGAACTCGAGCGCCTTCATGATCTCCATCATCGGCTTCTCGTCACGGGAGAACGCTCCCACCGCAGCGGGCAGGTCTTCCTCTGCGACGCCCATGTCGCGGAACATGTCGGTGAGCTCCTCGACCTCGTGGTCCCAGTGGTACTTGAAGTGCTCCTTCTCGAGCTCGATCTCGCGCTCGAAGACCTCGTCCTGACTCTTGGTGGCTAGGTACTCGCCTGCGGCCATGGACACGGCTCCAGCGATGGCTCCGGCAATGCCGGCCAGCAGCACTTGCTCGGTGGTGAGACCACCGCCGACCACGCCGGCGATCAGCAGGAAGATCGAAACGAGGCCATCGTTGACGCCCAGGATGATGTCGCGCATGTACTGACGGCTGGCCCCAACGTGTTCCACGTAGGGAGGGATGGGGGTCGTCGGCTCGGTTTCGGTGCTCATCGTCCCGGGATTGTATCGGGGACCGCTCCCCACCTGTACTCGCTCGGAAACGGGCACGGTGCAGTCAGATAGGCTTGGGGCATGACCAACGACATGGTGACCAAGCAACTCGGTGC
>JABDIW010000149.1 GCA_013003515.1 Acidimicrobiia bacterium | reverse complement strand
TTTGGTCCATCAACTCGATGAACGCCCTGCGGAACAGCAGCGCTACTTCGATGGTGACGTCGTTCGAGAAGGGTGCGACGAACTCGTAGCGGGTCGTGTCGCTCGCCAGCGCGGCGATGCGGTTGTCGGACAGCACTCGAGTCTGATTCCAATACGCCGCGGTTGGCGAGGCTTCGGTCCACAGTTCCTCGAGGACCTTGGCATACGCAGTGCCCGGGAGTCCGGCGTAGTTTCCTGAGGCGGTGTCCCCAACGCCACCCCACTCGGGGACGACAGGGCCGGAGACCAGGTCGAGGGAGTTCCCGTTCGTGTCGGTTGCAGTGACGAGCAGGATGAGGTGGCGCAGCGGCGAGTCGGTGGGCACATGATGCCCGGTCCGGTCGTTGGTGATCGTCACCGTTACGCCGATGACCTCGCCCTCTCGATCTGCTTCGGCCGTCATGGTGACGGCGTTGCGGAGAAGCTGCTCGTCGCTGGCCCCGGGCATGAGGTGGCTTCGAATCGTCTCCGGGTCACGTTCCAGTCCTCCGGCATCGGGTCGCACGAAGTGGGTGGCACCGGTCACCGGCATGTGACAGTCCTGGCAGGTTTGACCCGATTCCGGATCGCTGTAGGGGCTGCGCAGCCACTCTCCGTACGAGTCGTAGACGACGGTGTCCCAGAACACGGCGGTGTGGCAGGGAGCGCAGTAAGCGCTCTCGGTTTGGAGCGGTGAGTAGTAGTCCTCGCCGGGAGCTACGTCGTCGAATGGCCCGGCGAAGAACTGATGGCCTTCTGAGGGCCTGAGGAACTCGAAAGACAGGACCCCGGGGCGATTGGGAACCGGCATGGCTGTGGCGGGATCGAGCGCCACGTCCCACACCTTGTGGCAGAAGTCGCAGGTGATGCCCTCGGAGGCGACGCCGGTGATGTCGCGGAGGTCGACGCCATATGGATCGTCGACGGCCGCGACCGGCACATGGCAGGCGCCGCAGTTGCCGGCATCGTCGGGAAAGTCGAGTTTGTACCCGGGGCCGTAGTAGGGCTGCTTCGGATCGGGCGGCAGCGGGACCCGGCCGTAGTCCCGGTTGTTCACGTACCGGGTCGGGGGGCTCCGGTTGGCGTCGACGTCCATGCCGACATACATGGTGAGGAAGCGGGGATTGCGGGCTGATCCGCCGTGGGCATCTTGACTCCACTCATCGACCGGGAGGGGGAAGGGGAGATCGGTTCCGACGGCGCGGTGGCAGGCAGCACAACCCTGGTCCTCTCCTTCACCGCCCGCAGCTACCGACAGCCAGGCATAGTCGGGGTTGTCGAGCGCGGGGATGGCAGAGAGCGTGAACCGAACATCGGAACCGGGGCGATGCTCGTCACCTCCAGCGATGTAGTGGCCGGGCGCCCATGCGGTGAGGCGGACGCTGTCCTCCACGTCGAAGGTGAACCGGCCGGCGGCATCGGTCCAAGTGGCGACCTCGGTGGTCTGGATACGCACGACCGCTCCGGCAACCGGCATCCCGTCGGCATCGCGCACCTCGCCGCGAATCGTCGAATCGGACGCGCTGACCAAGAGGTAGACCCCGCCGGCGACCACAAGTACCCCCAAGACCACGGCGACCCGAGCGAGTGGTCGTCTCATCCGGAGTGCCTCCTGCGCCGGCCGACATCGAGCACGGCAGCAGCAACAAGCACCACGCCGCCGCCAACCCACGGGAGCCACGGCGTGCTTGCGCCCTCATCCGTCTGGGCCGCGAGCAGGGTTGTAGTCGTGGATGCTGCGGACGTCGTCTCCGGACCAGTGGTGGTTGGAGCGACTGTTGTCGTTGTCGTGGGAATCGTCGGGAAGGGGGCTTCTGCCGGAGGAGTGCCGGCGAGGTCGAGGCGGAAAACGCCCCCGCCTTCAGTGCCGGCGTACAGGTGGCGACTGTCATGGGAGATGGCAAGGGCATTGACGGCCCTGGT
>JABDIW010000145.1 GCA_013003515.1 Acidimicrobiia bacterium | reverse complement strand
CCGTGCCGCAACTGACGCTGGTCGTCTCCGACGACGACGTCATCGATCTGGCTAGCTGAGCGTTACTCGCTCGAGGGGGGTGGGTTGTCCACCATCGATGTGGTGTCGTCGCGTCCGAACTCGGTCTCCCACAGCACCTCATCCGGCACATCGTCCGTGAACCCCTTGAACGATGGCGCCCGTAGCCGACCGGCAGCCGTCAGCTCCTTGTATCTCACCGTCGCCACGAGCTGAGGCGCCACCCACACGGCACCGGCCGGCAGGTCGACCGGCAGGAACGGCGACTCGGGAACGGACATCTCGTCGAGAGCACCACGGATCAACCTGAGGGCGCGGTCGTCGAAACCGGTGCCGACCTGCCCGATCCAGCGCAGGCCGGCGTCCACATGCACGCCGAGGAGGAGAGAGGCGAAGGTGTCGCTGCGACCGCCCTCACCCGGCAGATACCCGCCGACAACCGCTTTGGCGTGCTTCCAGTTGGCGATCTTGCGCCAGTCACCCGAGCGTGCCCCCAACCGATAGGTCGAACCGGTGCGCTTGGCCACCATGCCCTCGAGATCGTGCTCGTCGACGAACTGCCACAGTGGTCCAGAGCTCTCAACGACCTCCGAGACCGCGCACGGCGCCGGCAGTGCGAGCCCCTCGAGGATCTCACGTCTCTCGGTCCAGGGGCGATCCACGACCGGTCCCCCGGCGTGGAGCACGTCGAACACGACGAACGACACAGGCACAGTGCCGACGGCATCGGCGACCCGGTCGTGACCGTGGAGGTTCATGCGGGCCTGGAGGAGTTCGAACGAGGGGCGGCCCGACGCGTCGAGGGCGACGATCTCGCCATCCAGGACCGCCGGTTGCTCGAGACGAATGCTCGCCACTTCGGGATACCGTGTGGTGGCGTCGTTGCCCCGACGCGACATCACCCGGACGTCGTCGCCATCCACATACACCAGCGCTCTGACTCCGTCCCATTTGATCTCGAAGCGCCACGCCGGGTCGTCGAAAGTGCCGGGCCATGGTGTGGCCAGCATCGGCTCGTATCCGGGGAGGTTCGGGGTCACTCCCCCAACGCTTCGCGCACGAGTCGGTTGACCAGGCCACCGTCGAGGTCGGCCCCCGACTTCATGATGCTCCCGATGACGCGGCCCGCCTGTTTCGGGTCGTCCACGCCGAGGTCGGCGATTGTCGACTCGACGAGGGAGCGGGTCTCAGCTTCGCCCAGCGCCTGCGGCAGCCACCGCTGGAGGTACTCGATCTCGAACTCAGCCTGGGCGAGCCGCGTGGCAGCAGCCTCACCCATGCCGGCGTACTCCTCACGGGCCTTGCCCACCCGCTTCACGTAGGTGCTGATCACTGCGCGATGCAGGTCATCGTCGACCTCCCCGGAGAACCCCGGTGCGGTCTTGGCTGCGGACACCTCGGATTGCACCGACCGGATGACGTCGAGCCGGGGGCGGTCCTTTGCCTTCATTGCTGCTGTGAGCTCTTCTCTCAGCTCGGTCTCGATGCTCATGGCCCGGAGGCTAGTTCTTCGCGAACTCGGAAAAACTCGTTGCACAGCGGCACCAGGGGGCGTACAGTTCCGCCGTCGATCTTGTGAAAGTGTTCACATTCACATGATCCCAATGCCCGAATACCCCTGATACCACTGAGAGAAACACCATGTTGACTGTCAAGGACTGGCGCGACCTGTCTGCCTGTCGTGATTCCGATCCGGAGATCTTCTTTCCGATCGGCTCGACCGGACCGGCCGTGAGCCAGATCACCAAGGCCCAGGCCATCTGCGGAACCTGCTCCGTTCAGGAGGAGTGTCTGCTGTATGCGTTCGAGTCCAACCAGGAATCTGGCGTGTGGGGTGGCTTCGCCGAAGACGAGCGACGCCGCCTGCGCAAGCGCTGGTTGGCCGAGAAGCGCAAGGCGCGCCTCGCCGGCTGAGCCGGCACCTGAGGGAACCGGCTAGTCGCCGGAGGCGAAGCCGATCCCTGCTCCATCATCTTCAGAATGGACTTCTACGAAGGCCACCTGATCGGCAACGATGCCGTGACGGTGGCCTCTGAAGTCGTCGATCCAAACGATGGTGCCGTCCTTGCGGGCGGCTTCGAGGGTCTCGATGATGTCGCCGATGTCCTCGACCTCGATCTCGAGCTCGCGGGCCGACAGGATGCCAATGCGGAGTCGTGTTCTTGCCATGGGGTCAGGCTACGAGATCACGAGCTCGGGATGGGTGCGCACGCGGGGCTTGCGCTCCTCGACCTGTTCGGCGAGTGACTGGAACGCCTTCGCTGCTTCCCCATCCGGATCGGCAATCGTCGCCGGCTCACCCCGATCGGCACCTTCCCTGAGGGCGGGCACCAGCGGGACCTGGCCCAGGAGCGGAACCTCGAGATCCTCTGCGAGCAGGCTGCCGCCACCCTCGCCGAAGATGGGATACCGCTTGCCATCGTCGCCGGTGAACCACGACATGTTCTCGACGACGCCCATGATCTCCTGGTTGACCTTCCGGGCCATGAGCCCGGCTCTCTTGGCGACCCGCTGCGCCGTGACCTGCGGCGTCGTGACGACGATCGCCTGAGCCCGCGGCAAGAACTGTGACATCGAGATGGCGATGTCACCCGTGCCCGGAGGCATGTCGATGAGCAGATAGTCGGGGTCGTCCCAGTGGACGTCGGCGAGGAATTGCTCGAGAGCCTTGTGGAGCATCGGTCCCCGCCAGATCACGGCCTGGTCGGGTCGCACGAAGTAGTCCATCGACATCACACGCACGCCGTGGATCTCGGGAGCGAGCAGCGTCTCGTCGATCACCGTGGGCTGGCGGTCGACTCCCAGCATCTTCGGGATCGAGAAGCCCCACACATCGGCGTCGATGATGCCGACACTGCGGCCCATGTCGGCGAGGGCGACACCGAGGTTGGCGGTAACCGACGACTTGCCGACCCCGCCCTTGCCCGACGAGATGGCGATCACGCGGGTCGGCGAGCCGGGCTTGCCGATGGTGATCGCCCGGGCCGTCGTTCCTCGCACGTCCTGGACGAGCTGCGCCCGTTCCTGGTCGGACATGGTCGTGAACTCGACCGAGACGCTGGTCACCCCGGCCACCGTCCTGGCGGCAGCGGTCACGTCTGCGGTCAGCGTGTCTTTGAGAGGGCACCCGGGGATGGTCAGGGCGACGAGGGCACGCACGGCGCCGCTCTCATCGACCTCGAGCTCGCGCAGCATGTTGAGATCCTCGAGCGTCCGATGGATCTCCGGATCCTCAACCGCACCGATGGCGGCCCGCAAAGCAGCTTGATCAACCAACTGGCATCTCCTGTCCGGGTGAAGGCGGGACTATAGGTTCCGCTTCCCGGCTACCAGCCGGGAAGCGGAACAGTCAACGGTCATCAGTCGATCGTCAACAGCTCTCTGACTGAAGACTGATGACTGACAACTGATAACTGGCTGCCGGGGACCGGCGGCCTCTTTAGCTACTGAGGCCCGTCGGACTCTCCGCCGCCGAACTTGTCGGAGAACTTGTCCTTCAGCGACTCCGTTGCGTCCTCGGCCTTCTCGCGCGCGGCGCCGAACTTGTCTGCGAACTTGTCCTTGAGCGAGTCGGCGCCAGAGCGGGCCTCAGACGAGACCTCCTCGACTGCAGGCTTCGCTTCGGCGGCCCGGTCGGCGATCATCGCCTTGGCACCGCCACCCTTTGCCTCGGCCATCGCAGCCATCGTCTTGGGACCGGCGATGCCATCCGCATCGAGACCGGCCTTCTCCTGGAACTGCTTGACGGCGGCCGCCGTCTTGGGACCAAAGATCCCGTCCGCCGGCCCAGGGTTGATGCCCATCGCCGCCAGAGACTTCTGCAGGGCCATCACCTCGTCGCCAGACGATCCATTGCGCAACATGCGTGCTCCTCTACCTCGATATGTGGGTGAACGCAGCGACCCTAGCCCGGCCGTTCATCAGCAAGCTGCACGATCAGCTCCGCCACGAGTGCGGTCCACCCCGTCTGGTGAGATGCCCCCAGGCCGCGCCCGTCGTCGCCGTTGAAGTACTCGAAGAACAGCACTGATCCGTCGGACGACCCTGGTGGCTGCGACGGCACGACCCCCTCGGCATCGGGCATGAACAGCCCCACCAGGCGGCGGGCCAGGTCGTCGGCCAGTTCCCCAAGCGACTCCCGGGTTCCCGAACCCGTTGGGAACTCGACGGTGAGGTCGTCGCCGTAATAGCGCTCGAACGCCCGCAGCGACTCGATGAGCAGGAAGTTGATCGGGAACCAGACCGGTCCGCGCC
>JABDIW010000127.1 GCA_013003515.1 Acidimicrobiia bacterium | reverse complement strand
GATCTCACCTACGACCGAGTTCATCGTGCGGCCGGAGATTCGGTGACGGTGCGAAACGGAGCTGAGACGACGATCACCGCGGGCGAGTTCAGCTCGGACCGGCTTCTGGTCCTGGAGGTCACCGAGCCTCAAGCTGCGCGGTTCGTCTCGAACCTCGGGATCGCCGGTGGTCCGGGATCGTTCAAGGTTTCCTTTGTTGCGTCCGGACCGGGGCGGGAGTATCAGGTGACAACGATGGCGGGGGCCCTCGAGCCGGCGAGCGTCGAGCTTTCCGCCGGGTCCCGTCTGCTCGAGGAGAACGACGGTGCCGAGTACGTCGTCATCACTCCTCGCGTGCTGCGGGCGGGTGCCGACGAGCTTGCCGCCTACCGAGGGCTTCAGGGCCTGTCGGTCTTGGTCGCCGAGCTGGAGGACGTCTACGATGCGTTTGGCGGCGGCCTGGCCTCGCCGGAGGCAATCCGGGACTTCCTGATCCACGCCTATGAGAGCTGGACCGTGGCGCCGCGTTTTGCGGCGCTCATCGGAGCCGGCACGTTCGACTTCGCGGATGTCGAAGATCTGGGAGGCAATCTCCTGCCGGTCTATATGGCGGCAACCCCGTACGGCTATTTCGCCTGGGACGGCTTCTACGCCGACCTCGCGCAGGCGGATCTGGTCCCCGAGATCGCGGTGGGACGTATTCCGGTCACCACGGTCGAAAGCCTGCAGGCCTACGTGAACAAGCTGGTGAGCTTCGAGAGTCTGACGCCGGCCTCTGGGCCAGACGACCTGGTGCTGCTGGCGGACAACGCAGACGCCGGCGGAAACTATCCACTGGAGAGCGATTCACTGCTGTCGCGGCTTCCGGAGTGGGTGTCGACCGAGCGGATCTATCTCTCGGAGCAGTACCTGGGTCAGGCGCGAGCAAACTTGAGTCGCCGCTTGACCGAGGGAGCTGCCTGGGTCAACTACGTTGGACACGGCAGCGTCGAGGGATTTGCGGCAGAGGGCCTGTTGATGGCTCAGGATCTCGCCACCATGCCGACGACGGGCCGACTGCCGGTGGTGAGCGCGATGACCTGCTCGGTCGGCCGCTTCGAGGTTCCGGGTCTTACATCGCTCGCCGAAGCCATGATCCTGAGCCCCGACGGCGGAGCTGGAGCCGTGTTCTCGGCCTCTGGGCAGTCGATCGCCTTCGAGGCGCGGCTGATCAACGAAGGACTCTTCGACGCGGTCTTCGCAAACGACTCCGCGACGGTCGGCGAAGCGGCCGTGGCGGCGATGACCGCGTATGCGGAGGTTGGACACTTCGATTTCATGAAACAGATCTTCAACGTGGTGGGAGACCCGGCGTATCGCCTGCGGTAAGCCAAGCCTCGAATCATGAACCTGACACCCGGTCCACAGTGGCGAGCGATCGTCAACCGTAGCCTCGGCGAGCCACAGCCCGAGCTCGAGCGAGCCGACTGTGACGTAGGTGACTTACAGGCTTCTGCCCCTGCCGTATGCTCGACAGCCGAAGGCACGACCGCAATGGTGAGATCGAGCGACCAGTTCAGGATCCTCGTCGTCGACGACGATCCGATGATCAGGACCACCCTCGAAGGGATCCTCAAGCTTCAGGGGTGGGGTACCGTCTGCGTCGAGAACGGCGAGGACGGGATCCGCATGGCTCGGCTGCAGGAGTTCGACGTCGTGCTGCTGGACCTCTTCCTGCCTGGTATGTCGGGCATCGAGGTGTTGAGGCAGCTGCAGAGCGAGGGGCCGGCGCCGGAGGTCATCGTGGTGACCGGCGATCCGAGCGTCGACAGCGCGGTCGAGGCGATGCGCCTGGGAGCCTACGACTACGTTACCAAGCCGATCGATGCACACCGGATCAAACACCTCACCGAGCAGGCCGCCAAGAGATCCCGCCTAGAGCGCGAGAACAGGCTCCTGCGCAGGGTGATGGACTCACAGCGCGTGGTCGGCACGGTCGTAGCCGAGAGCGAGCCGATGCAAGAGCTGCTCGAGACGGTCGATCGAGTCGCGCTGACGGACGCGCCGGTGCTCATCACCGGCGAGACGGGCACAGGCAAGGGCCTGGTTGCCAAGAAGGTCCATGCGGCGAGCCCGCGCTCGAAGGCGGGATTTGTCCACCTGAACTGCGGCGGTCTCCAGGAGCAGCTCGTCGAGAGCGAGCTCTTCGGTCATGAGAAGGGCGCCTTCACCGGTGCGGTGACCGCGACTCCCGGTCTGTTCGAGGCGGCCAACGGCGGCACGATCTTCCTCGACGAGGTGACGGAGCTAAACATGGCGGTGCAGTCGAAGCTGCTGCAGGTGCTCGACACCGGTGAGGTGCGGCGGGTGGGTGGCAGCACGCTGCGCTCGGTCGACGCGCGGATCGTTGCGGCCACCAACCAGGAGATCGAGGACAGCGTCAAGTCTGGCGAGTTCCGCGAGGATCTCTTCTTCCGCCTGAACGTGGTTCGACTGCAAATTCCGCCGCTGCGCAAGCGGCGGGCGGATGTCGCCGGGCTGGTCGAGTTCTATCTCGATCGCTACGGCGGCGCAGGTCGTGGCATCTCGGATGAGGCCCTCGAGACGCTGGTTTCATACCGCTGGCCGGGCAACGTTCGCGAGCTTTCCAACATCATGCAGCGAGCGATGCTGCTGTCGCCAAACCCCGTCCTGCAGCTGGAGGACCTGCCGCTTCCGGCGCCCGGAACCGCCGCGGTGCCGAGTCGGGAATCACCGCGAGAGACGCCGGAGAGCCTGAAGGAGAATGAAAAACGACACGTCGCGCGGGTGCTCGAATACACGGGCGGCACGCGAGCTCAGGCGGCGCGCATCCTGGAGGTCGACATCAAGACCCTGAGGAAGAAGATCCGGGACTACGGGCTGGGGGAGTAGGGAAGCCTGTGACTGGAGAGGGGGTTTCGGGAGGGGCCCTTCATGTCACCGCTGACACGAATTAGTCTCTATCGGGAGATTGCTATTCGGTCACCGGTTGTGCAGAAAGCGTTCGGCCCTGGCGGCCGGCGTCCCGGAGGACGGCTCGCGATCGAGGCCTGACAACAACCAGCGCTCGCCTCGTCTCCGGCCGCGCAGGCCGTTGACGTGAGGGAACCGCTCCTCGGGCGCGGCCTCCGAACGCCTCCGGAGCCGCCACCCGCTGCGGGCCTGCCGGGCCAAGGGCCGCGGAAATTTGGCTTTCGACTGGTCGAAATTGTCGAGGGCCTTCGTCGGCCGCAGATAGGTTGATCGCTGCCAAGGCCGCTTGGGGTGCCTTGCTCGAGCGAAGAGATGCTCTGCGCAAGGCACGCCACTCGCGGCTGTCATCGATACCGATGGGCCGCGAGGAAGGTGACAAGCAGCGAGCGGTGGGCACGAAGCGGTGACGAGATGTGGGTTGGGGTGGGATAGCTTCCTGTAACCGCCGCTGCCCTTGTCGAGCGCCCGAAGGAACCGGCAGCGAGCCGATCCGGGTATTCCTCCCACGGGGTCCAGGAACTCCCACCCTTGGTTCCCTGGGCGATTGAATAGACGGTCGCCAATGTGTCCGTAAATCTTTCATAAGAAGCGCTTTAACAGGTTCCACAGTGGCCTTTCGAGTTGGCGTGGGCGTTGCTTTGTCAAGAGCTTGATGCCGTTCTGCCTGCCATCCATTCCCGGAAGTGCCGGGCGAAAGAACCGCGAGGAGCGCGTGATGAGAGGTCATTCAGTCAACCGGTCACTGCTCTTTCGTCGACAGGCACGGCGCGCGCCCGACGCCCGAGCGATCCCGCTAGTGGTCGAGGCACCGATGCATCTCGCGCTTGCCACCGTCCTGGCGATGGCTCTCATCGCGGCTGCGCCGCTGTTTGCAGCGCTGCCTGCCAATGATTCGTTCAGCTACTCCGTGGGCGATCTCGGCGGGAACAGCGGAGGAAACGGATGGACCGGTGCGTGGGTCGGAGGCACCGAGATCCAGGTGGTGACGCCTGGCCTAACGCATCCTGTCGGCCCGTTGCCCGTCGCCGGCAACGCGGTCGAGCTGAACCTCACGGTGCCTCTTGTTCCCGGTCAGGCGGTGCGGGACCTCGACACCAGCCTCGGTGGCGTCGATGAGACCATCTGGGTGAGCTTTCTGGTGAAGCCCCAGGAGACGGAACTAACTGATTACCTCGGTATCACGCTCGGCAGCGCCGGCGATCCGGTGACCCCGGATCCCACGCGGCTCTTCGTCGGCTACTACGGTACGAACTTCAATTTGAACAGCTGGGGACACACCACCCAGAACGTGGATGTCTCGGGCGTCGTGGCCGGACAGACGTTCTTTCTCGTGCTGGAGCTGGAAATTCTCGCGGCCGGCAACGAGACCGCCACGCTGTACGTCAACCCGACCCCGGGACTCGCCGCGCCGGAGCCGGTGACAGCCAGCGCTGACAAGGTCGATCTCGATCTGGGGATCTTCACGAAGATCACGGTCGGTGGCGGACGCGGTCTCGTCGCCAATCCCGCCCAGCTGGACGAGATTCGAATCGGCAGAACCTATCTCAGCGTCGCGCCTGTCGATTCCGACGGCGACGGGCTCTGGGATCACCAGGAAGATGCGAATACCGACCTCGATGACGATCCCTCGACCAATCCCGGTCCCGACACCGACGGCGACCTCCTGTACAACTACCTCGATACCGACGACGACGACGACGGCACGCCGACTGCCGGCGAGAACGCCGATCCGAACAGCGACGGCGATCCCCGGGACGCGCACGACAGCGACCGCGACGCCCAGCCCGACTACCTGGACGATCCGACCGGAGAATCGGCCGGAACCGTCGCCTCGGAGCAAAAGATCTCGAGCCTGGTCGGCGGTCTGACGGGTCCGCTGAACAACTTCGACAGTTTCGGGCGCGCGGCGTCGGCGATCGGCGACCTGGACGGGGACGGGATCAACGACATGGTCGTTGGCGCCTACGCGGACGGTGACGGCGGCAGCGGTCGTGGCGCGGTCTACGTTCTCTTTCTCAATACGAACGGCACGGTCAAGAGCGAGCAGAAGATCTCTGACCTTCAGGGCAATCTCACCACTCCGCTCGGAGACAACGATTGGTTTGGCCTCTCGGCGGCCGGCATCGGCGATCTCGACGGTGACGGCCTCGGCGACATCGTCGTCAGCGCGCTCAATGATGACGACGGCGGCGCCGAGCGCGGCGCGGTCTACGTACTGCTCCTCAACGCCAATGGCACGGTCAAGAGCGAGCAGAAGATCTCCGACGTCGAAGGAAACTTCCTCACGCCTTTGGACGACGGTGATCGATTCGGCTCCGCGGTGGCCGGCATTGGTGATCTCGACGGCGACGGCGTCAACGACATCGCGGTGGCCGCCATCGCCGATGACGACGGCGGCAACGCGCGCGGCGCCGTCTACATCCTGTTTCTCAACGCCGACGGGACGGTCAAGAACGAGCAGAAGATCTCCGACCTCGAAGGCGACTTCCTCACGCCGCTGGAAGACATGGACTCCTTCGGCTCGAGCGTGGCGAGCCTCGGCGACCTCGACGGCGACAGCACCAACGATATTGCCGTTGGTGCGAGCGTCGATGGTGACGGAGGGACCGGCCGCGGCGCCGTGTACGTGCTGTTCCTGAACTCGGACGGTACGGTCAAGGGCGAGCAGAAGATCTCCGACCTCGAAGGCAATTTCCTCGAGCCGCTCGAAAACGACGACAAGTTCGGAGGCGCGGCAGCGGGCGTCGGAGACATCGACAACGACGGGGTGCCGGATCTCCTGGTTGGTGCGAATGGCGATGATGATGGGGGTAGCGCCCGCGGCGCGGCGTACGTCCTGCTCCTCAACTCGAACGGGACGGTCAAGAGCGAGCGGAAGATCAGCGATCTCGCCGGCGGGCTGTCAGCGCCCCTGGCCGACGCCGACCAGTTCGGGGTCGCCGTTTCGGGACTCGGTGATCTTGATGGCGACGGTCTCATCGACGTGGTCGTCGGCGCCTTCGGTGACGACGACGGAGGAAGCTCTCGCGGCGCTGTCTATGTGCTCAACCTTTCCGGCCCGTCGCCCGTCGTCGACCTCGACGACAACGATTCGGCAGCCAGCGGTCTCGACTTTGTGGCGACGTGGACCGAGGGCGCGGGTCCGGTGCTGATCGCCGACAGCGACGCCGTGATCACCGATGCGGATGACACGAGCCTCACCGGGTTGACCGTCGAGATCACCAACCTCCTTGATACGGGCGAGGAGACTCTGGATGCGGACACCAGTGGTACCGGATTAAGCAAGGTCTGGAATGCGGGCTCCGGTCAGCTGGTCCTCTCCCCGCCGCGCCCGATCGGCGAGTACGTCCAGGTCTTGAAGACGGTCGTGTACAACAACACGTCGTCGACCCCGAACACCACGGCGCGCGTCATCTCGGTGACGGCCGATGACGGAACGAGCACCAGCGCTCCGGCCGTGACGACCCTGACCATGGTGAGCACGTCGGTCGTTTCCGGGACCGTCTTCGAGGACATCGCCGGCGACGTGCTGAGCGACGGCACGATCGGCGACGCCAACAATCCGGGGGCCGTAGGGGTCGGCGTTTACGTCTACGAGGACACGAACTCGAACACGATCCTGAACATCGGTACCGATACCCTCGTGGCGGGCCCGGTGGCGACGAACGGCTCCGGCGGCTACTCGGTCTCCGGCCTCGAGGACGGCAAGGACTATTTCGTTCAGATCGATTCGAAAACAGTGCCGTCGTCGCAAGACCCGGTCGCACCGCAGGGCGACCTGTGGGCAGAGCAGACCTGGGCGCCGGCCGGCACCTGGTGCGCCAACGGGACGGGCAGCTCCTCGCAGCGGGTGACGGCGGGTCCCTGCTACGGCGCGTTGAACGGCACCTTCTACGACAGCGCAAGCTTTCCAAAGCACTACACCATGGTGAGCCCGTCCGGAGCCGACATCAGTGCACTCGACTACGGGTTCTCGTTCAACGTCGTCGTCAACACGCGCGGCGGCGACGGGACGGACTACGACCTCGGCGCCAACCGCACGGTCCAGGGCTCGCTGCGACAATTCATCCAGAACGCCAACGCGATCTCAGGCGCCAACGTCATGCGTTTCGTGCCTGCCGTGCCGACTGACGGCACGAACGGCACAGAGACCTGGTGGACGATTCCGGTGACCGTCGCGCTGCCGATCGTCTCCGGCGCGGCGACGACCGTCGACGGCACGGCCTACGACCTCGCGAACGGTACCGGGCTGCGGAGCTCGAACCCGCTCGGACCCGAGCTCGAGCTCAACGGCTCGGGCGTCACCACGGTTGGGGTAGAGCTCCAGGGAGGGAGCTCAGAGGTGCGCGGCCTGACCGTTAACCGGTTCGTCTCCGGCATCAAGCTCACCGGCGGGGGCAGCAATACAGTTGCCGGCAACTATCTGGGCACCGACGTCACCGGCGCCCTCGGCCTGGTGGGCAACACCGACGAGGGGATACTCATCGACCAGTCCGCCGGCAACATGATTGGCGGCACGACGGCCGCCGACAGAAACATCATCTCCGGCAACCGCCTGCGCGGCATCAACATCGATGACGTGACGGACGGAGCGCCGGTCACGTCCGCCGGCACCCAGATCCTCGGCAACTACATTGGTGTGGATCGAACCGGTCTGGCAACTGTTCCGTACGACGGCGGGCCGAGCTACCAGCAGATCGGAATTTACGTAGTTGACACGACCGATACGACGATCGGCACACCCGCCAGCGGCAACGTCATCTCCGGCAACTTCTGGTACGGCATCTATGTATGGGGTCCCAACAGCGCCGGCAACGTCATCCAGAACAACATCATCGGTCGCGACGCGGCGGCGAGCGGCGCAGTACCGAACGGCGCCGAGGGCGCATCGAGGTCGGGCATCTACCTGTCGAGCTCGCCTGGAAACCTGGTCGGCGGCAGCGGCCCCGGCGAGGGCAACGTCATTGCCTCCAACGCCCATACGGGCGTTCTGGTGCAGGGTGCTGCCGCAGTCGACAACCCCATTCTCGGAAACGACATCTTCGACAACGTGGACCTGGGAATCGATCTGGACGTCATCGGAGTCACGGGCAACGACCCGGGTGACGGCGACGGCGGCCCGAATGACAGGATGAACTTTCCGGAGATCACCTCGGCGGTCGAGCAGGGCGGCCTGGTAGTGGTCGGCTTCGATCTCGACACGCTGGCCGGCGACTACCGCATCGAGTTCTTCGACAATTCGACGACCGATCGGGAAGGCGAGAGCTATGCCGATTTCTACAACGTCGTCAGTCACCCAGGCGGTCTGGCCTCGTACAGCACGACGATTCCGGGCTCCGTAGGCTCGATCATCACCGCCACCGCCACCGAGGAGATCGCGGCGCCGTTCGGCTCGACGTCCGAGTTCTCCCCGACTTTCAGCTCCATCTCCGGTCCGACGATCACCCTGCCTAGCGGCGCCCTCAACTACACCGAAGGCGATCCGCCGACACCGCTCGACGCCGCGGCAACGGTCACCGATCCCGACTCGCCGGACTTCGCCGGCGGGACGCTCACCGTCACGATCGCTATCAACGCCACCGGAAACGATCGCCTGGCGATCAACGACGAGGGACCGGGAGCCGGCAACATCTCGCTCTCCGGGGTCAACGACGTGACCTATGACGACGGCGTGAGCGGCGCGCAGATCATCGGCTCATATTCCGGAGGAAGCGGCGCGACGCCGCTGGTGATCTCGCTGGTGGCGCCGGCGAACGTGACCTCGACGCAGGCGCTGTTGCGGAACATCACCTACGAGAACGTCGTCCTGCTGCCGGCGACGACGCCGCGCACTGTGAGCGTCCAGCTCACCGACGGCGACGGCGGTACCAGCAACCTGGCCTCCAAGGCCATCGACTACTCCGGCCTCAACACGCCGCTGCCGCACGAGTACTTCGTGCCGATTCCCGACGAGCAGGTGCGGAGCTGGGCGGTGACTGTCGATGACAACACCTACCCGCCGAGCGACGACATGCGGGCGGTGGTGTCGATCACTGTGACGCTGGACGGCAACAGGATCGTCTACGACCACTGGGAAGACGGGCTCGAGACCAATCCCTCCAACCCAACCCAGGCGACGACCGAGATCTGGGGTGACGGGCGCGCCGCGACGGGCTGCCCGCCGACCCTGAATCGACTGCCGCTGACCTGCACCAACGCCAACGATCTCTTCGACGCCGGCGATATTCTGGCGCTCGAGAACGACGTGCCGGCGAATCCTCGCGGCAGCGCCATCCGCTTCGACGGCGGCGACCTCATCGCCTCCGACGAGCTCGTGGCGGTGACCCGTGCCGGCTGGCCGTTGAACGTCGGGACGTGTCCGGGGCCCACTTGCTACTCCGGAGTCGTTCTCGCCGGAGCCGTCGAAACCTACGTCACCAGCGAGTGGGGGACCGAGTTCACCTCTCCAGTCGGTACGAACGCACCGGGGCAGATGTTCGACTATGCGGCCTTCTCGGTGATGGCCGGCGCGAACGACACGATGGTCTCTGTCGACGTCGACAACGACGGCACACTCGAGTTCAACCAGACGCTCGCTCGCGGCGAGAGCCTCCTGGCGCCGAACGTTGAGATCGGCGGCACGGTCCTGGCGTCGAAGAAGGTCCAGGTGGATCTTCTCACCGGCGACATCGGCTCGACCTACGAGGCACGCTGGTTCGCCCTCGCGCCGGTGAACAGGTGGAGTAGCGAGTACTACACGCCGGTGGGAGAGACCGATCCCTCGGCGCCGGTCAAGGTGTTCTTCTACAACCCGGCCGCCAGCGACATCACCGTAGAGTTCGAGACGCTCTCGTCGTCGGGGAGCGTAGTGGTTCCAGCCGGCGGCCTGTCCGAGTACACCATGCCAGCG
>JABDIW010000126.1 GCA_013003515.1 Acidimicrobiia bacterium | reverse complement strand
CTTTCGGCCTCCAGATTCCCACCCCACAACGTCAGACCGGTGCAGTCGTCGGGCTCGCGAACTGGTGGTTGCCCATCCAGCTCGTGGATCGTCACCTCTGTGGCGAACACGATGGTGCCGGCATTGACGTGCCCGCCAAACGCCCGTCCCTCACTGTCGGCGAACGCAGCGTGGATGTGGAGGAAGGGGGCCTCGTCCAGCATCGAGATGTTGCCGACGCCGGCGACGATCTCGAGGTGCTCGTCGATGTCGAAGTCCCGATAGACCTTCTCGTCCTGGTCGTAGTACCGCAGCGAGGCGTGTTTGACGGCGCCCAGGAACGTGACCGAGGCGGCTCCGATACCGTGCTCGGTGGCGTAGGCGGTGACCGAGTCGGCGAGGTCCGAGTCCGTCGCCAGACGCACCAGGTGAACTCGCCCTGGATGGAACTGATAGGCCTTCATCGCTTCCCCTTCCTTGCTGCCCGCACGAATGCGGTGGCGGCCCTTGCGCTCACCGGGTTGGTCGTGGCCTTGCGCTCTTTGATCGACGTGCCCACGATCAGCGAATCGGCGATGTCGAGGAGTTTCCCGGCCGACGCCGGAGTCGCACCCGAGCCGATGACGATGGGCACGCCGGCGGCGGCTGCCCGTGCTTTCCGGATGGTCGGCAGCGTCGGTGCCTTCCCCGTTGCCGATCCCGAGATCACGATTGCGTCGGCGCCGGCGCGCTCGGCGGTGTCGGCAACCGCCTGGTCGAGGGTCAGGCCTGGCGGGGGTGTGGCGTGCTTGACGAAGACGTCGGCGAGAATCCTGGTGTCCGGTGCGATCGATCGTCGCATGCGGGCGACCTCGGCGGCCCGGCCCCGGATCGTTCCCTGGTCCGTGGCCATCTCGCCCGACAGGACGTTGACCCGGACGAACGCCGCATCGGTCGCAGCAGCGACTGCCAGCGCTCCCAGTGCGTCGTTGCGCAGCACATTGACGCCGAACGGGATGTTGACGGCTGCGGCGATGTCAGACACGACCCGGGTCATGGCAGCGATCGTGACCTTGGGGACGTCGTCGGCGAAGAAGGGCGCGTCACCGAAGTTCTCGATCATGAGGCCGTCGAAGCCCGCTGCCTCGAGGCGCTCGGCGTCGGTGACGGCATCCTCGATGAGGTTGTCCAGATCGTCGTCGTAGCGAGACGAGCCGGGGAGAGGTCCGAGGTGAACCATCCCGATGAGTCGGGGGATGTCACCTGAGCCGGCCACGTCAGTATGCCCGCAGCAGGTGGAGGGCGATCTCGGCGTACTCGCCCTCGGTCTTCAGCCCGGTGTCTTCAGCGTCGAGGCGATTCACTGCCACCCGGCAGAATTCGCCCGCATGACCCTTGATCACCTGGTCGGTGTCCTCGGGGCCATACACCCAGCGTGAGAACTTGGGTCCGACCAGCTCGACCCGGATCCCGGATTCGGGAAACTCCTCACCTTCGGCGTCGAACGCAAACCGCAGCATCCGGTGTGCCAGCCACGCAACATGTCGCAATCGGGGCGTGTCTGCGTAGGGGTCGTCCTCTTCCTCGCTGATCTTCAGGTAATCCACGAGCGCGTCCTTGATGTCGAGCCCGTGGGCCCAGGTCTCCATGAGGCGAAGCGTGGCGAACGCCCGGGCGCTCATCGGTCCCATCACCCACGGGATGCGGTCCTTGGGCTCGCGCCGGGACAGAGCATCGACCAGTGAGGCGCGGCCTGCACGCCACCATTCCACGATTTCCTGGTGGCGCTTGCCCTTGCCCATCTCGACTCCGCGGGCCGTCCATTCGTCGATGTCGGTGACCTTGGCGGCGTCGAGGACTGCCTGGCCGCCTTCGATGACTTCGGCGGCGAAGCTGTCGACGTGGGCGAGGTGGCTGATTTGGTCGAGGATGCTCCAGCCCGCCGCCGGAGTCGGCAGCTTCCACTGACGGTCGTTGGCGCGCTGAAGGAACTGATCGAGGGCCTGTTGCTCGGCAACCAGATCGGAGAGTATTTCTCGCATGAGCATCAGATTCTAGAGAGAATCAGCCGGACGAATCGGCGGACACCGCCGCCTGGTTCAAGCGGTCCACCAGAAGCCGGAGTCTGCCGAGGTGCTTCCGGTTGAAGTGGAGGATCACCCTGGGGAGCTCGACCTCGTCGTCGTCCTCGATTTCCCGCTTGGTGGGGCCGCTTTTCTCGATTCTCCCGTCCACCAGGATGTCGGCGAACTCGGTGTTGAGGTCCTCGATGAGCGCATCGTCGGGCTCGTGCTTGACCCGCAGCACGAGCTTCCCGCGAACGTACCGCTGGGAGTGGTAGTTGCCGTAGAACGTGCGAATCTCGTCGATGGCCTCGTCGATGCTGGTCGTGTGCCGGAACAAGTGGGTGTCCTCGGGGGAGATCATTCGCTGGCCCTCGAGCATCGACACGAAATCGAGCCAGCGTTCCCAGTAGCCGGTGCCAGGTGCGTCGAGGAGCACGATGGGATGGAGATCGCTCTTGCCGGTCTGGATCAAGGTCAGCAGTTCGAACGCCTCGTCCTGAGTTCCGAAACCGCCGGGAAACAGCACGAAGGCGTCGGACTCCTTCACGAACATCAGCTTGCGGGTGAAGAAGTACTTGAAGTTGATGAGGCGGCTCTCGTGGACATAGGGGTTTGCCTCGGCCTCGAACGGGAGCCTGATGTTGACCCCGAAGCCATAGTCCTGACCGGCTCCGAGGTTGCCCGCCTCCATGATCCCGGGACCGGCACCGGTGATCACCATCCAGC
>JABDIW010000097.1 GCA_013003515.1 Acidimicrobiia bacterium | reverse complement strand
CGGGCTCTACACCATCACCCGCGTCGTCTCGTTCGAGGACCGGGTCCGGGTGAAGGCCGACCCGGACTCGAAGCTGATCGGCCAATGGGTCGACATCTCGAACGAGGCGAACTGGGAATACCTGCTTGATCTCGGTGTCGAGGCCTGCGAGCTCGGGTTCGACGAAGTCCAGTTCGACTACATCAGATTCCCGGCAGGCGTCACCGGTGCCGCCCTGCGCAAACGCGGCACGTTCACGGCTGAGGATCGCGTTGCAGCGGTGACCGGATTCCTCCGCGAAGCAGGCAATCGCATCCATCCGCTGGGGTGCGCGATCTCGGCTGACGTGTTCGGCATCGTCTTGTCGTCGCCCACCGACGAGGGAATCGGACAACGGCCCGAAGAGGTGTCATACGTGGTCGACTACATCAGTCCGATGCTCTACCCGAGCCACTACTCGGAGGGGACCCTCGGATACCAGGATCCCAACTCGGCGCCAGGCCCCATCATCTCGTGGGCACTCGACTCGGGACTGCCCCGGCTCGAGGGCGGAGCGATCATGCGGCCCTGGCTTCAGGCGTTCTATTACAACGGCTCGCAGATCGGCGCCGAGATCGCCGAGTCCGAGGAGCGAGGCGTCGGCTGGATGCTGTGGAATGCCGGCGGCGAATACCCCCGCTCCTGGCTTCCGGACCCCGAGTGAGCCATCGCTAGGGTCACGACATGAGCGACTTCTCGTGGCCCTCGGTGCTGGCACCCCTGATGACGGGTGAGGACATCGGGGCCGACAGCGCCCGGGCCGCCATGGGTCAGATCATGGGAGGCCATGCCACCGAGGCCCAGATCGCAGCGTTCATCGTCGCTCTGCGGGCGAAGGGCGAGACCGCCGACGAGATGACCGGCCTCGTCGAAGCGATGCTCGACGCTGCCATCACCGTCGACATCGGTGAGCCCGTGGTCGACACGGCAGGCACGGGAGGAGACGCCTCCGGCACCTTCAACATCTCCACCACGGCGGCGTTCATCGCCGCGGGAGCAGGGGCCAAGATCGCCAAGCACGGAAACCGGGCGGCGTCGTCGAAGACCGGTTCCGCCGATCTCCTCGAAGCCCTCGGGATCAACCTCGAGTTGCCGCCTGAAGCCTCGGTGCGCATGGTGAAAGAGGCCGGTTTCGGATTCTTCTACGCCAGGACCTACCACCCGGCCATGCGATTCGCTGCGCCCGTCCGATCCCAACTCGGCGTCCGCACCGTTTTCAACTTCCTGGGGCCGCTGTGTAACCCTGCTCGAGCCACCCGGCAGGCACTTGGTGTTTCGGATGCCTCGATGGCAGCGAAGATGATCCAGGTGCTGGCCAACATCGGAGCCGAGGCAGCCTTCGTCTACCACGGCGAGGACGGCCTCGACGAGCTGACG
Organism: Acidimicrobiia bacterium; assembly: GCA_013003515.1. GTDB lineage: Bacteria > Actinomycetota > Acidimicrobiia > Spongiisociales > UBA5794 > JABDIW01. The sequence goes on along the minus strand of JABDIW010000097.1, from coordinate 80 downwards.
ACGACCGGACCTTCGTACATCTACCGCCTCAAGGAAGGCGAGATCACTCACGCCGAATGGACGCCAGAGGACTTCGGCGT
>JABDIW010000095.1 GCA_013003515.1 Acidimicrobiia bacterium | reverse complement strand
CGCACCTGCCGATGGTCACTGGTGTCGGCCCGCTGCCGGAGCGCGCCGGCTCTCGGCGATATCAGAACCGGACGCAGTGATCCCCGTTTGGGGAGGGAGAGGAAGCCAGGGGCTTTCTGCTTTCACTGCTGCGTCCGAGCCCCGATCCACACCCTTCCGGCCCTTGGGGGTGAACCGGGGCGGAGACGAGGCTCCGGGGCGACTCGGGGCCTCTCTCTATTCCTACAGGGTCCCGAAGAACCACGCTGCAGCTGCAAGAATCGCCAGCCCGGTGGCGATCGATGCGATGAGGAGATACCTGGTCTGCATTGGGGCGAGCGTAGCCCGGCCCCGATCCTCATCGGCTCGATCGGCCCTGCTGTAGCCGGAGCACCCCAGCTAGGCTCGCGCCGCAATCGAGAGGGAGCCGTTTGTGCGCGACATCGTCATCATCGGGGGAGGGCCCGGCGGGTACGCCGCTGCTCTGTACGCCCACAACTACGGGCTGGATGTCGCCCTGGTGGAGAAGGACACCGTCGGCGGGACCTGCCTGCTCCGAGGGTGCATTCCGGCCAAGGCCTGGCTCCACACCGCGGAGGTTTTCCACACGGTCGCCCACGCCGAGACGTTCGGGGTGATAGCGGAGCCGCCCACCGTCGATTGGGGAGCGGCTCTCGCCAGAAAGCGCTTCGTCGTCGACAAGCTCGTCGGGGGCCTTGCCGGACTGCTCAAGCAACGCAAGGTCGACGTGATCGATGGATTCGGCCGCCTCGTCGATGGCGGAGTCGAGGTCACCCACGAGGACGGCTCGACGTCGATGGTCGAGGCCAAACACACCATCATCGCCACCGGATCGGTGCCGCGCAGCATCCCCGGCTATGACATCGACGGGCACCGCATCGTCTCGTCCGATCACGCCCTCGACTGGGAGTCCATGCCCGGTCGGGTTGCGATCATCGGTGCCGGCGCCATCGGTGCCGAGTTCGCGTCGCTGCTCGGCGACATGGGAAGCGAAGTTCATCTGTTCGAGATGCTCGACCAGGTCGTCCCCGGGATGGAGCCGCAGGCGGCCCGGGTCCTGGAGCGAGCCTTGAAAGGCAAGGGAGTCACCGTCCGCACCGGTGTTGGGGTGTCGCCACCGCAGATCGGCGACTCAGGAGTCGTGGTCCCGTTTGGAGAGGATTCCGTCGAGGTGGACGTCGTGTTGGTAGCCGTCGGCCGCGCCCCCGCCACGGATGGCATCGGGCTCGAAGGAACCCCCGTCGAGGTCGACCGGGGCTTCATCTCCGTCGACCCGGCAACCATGCTGACGGCTCGTCCCGGCACCTATGCCGTGGGGGATGTCGTAGCCGGCGCTCCCCAGCTCGCCCACGCCGGTTTCGCCGAGGGGATCGCTGCGGTCACCCACATCGCCACCGGGTCGACTCAGCCGGTCAACTACTCGGCGATCCCGCTGGTCGTCTACACCAACCCCGAGGTGGGCGCCGTCGGGCTCACGGAACAGCAGGCGAAGGATGCGGGTTATGAGATCGAGGTGACCAAGCACGGCATGGGTGGGGTCGGTCGGGCCATCATCCAGGACGACACCGCCGGGACCGTGAAGCTCGTCGCAGAGAAGGACGGCCCCTTGCTGGGGGCGACGGTGGCCGGCCCGGGGGCGGGAGAGATGATTCACGAACTGATGTACGCAGTCGGGTGGGAGGCGTTGCCGGCCGAAGCCGCCGCCTTCGTCCATGCCCATCCCACCGTGTCCGAGGCGATCGGTGAGACCCTTCTCGCTGCGGCCGGAACACCACTGCATTGAAAGGCGCGATGTGATCGAAGGAACCCGACATGCCGCGGACCTGGGTGACTCCCGGGTGTTCGGTCGCAGGCTTGGCGCCCCCACAGTCCCCCCGTCACCGACGCACATCCCGTTCGCGGCGAGTCACGAAGACGCTTTCGTACCCCAAACCACAGACGTGGTCACGACGGTCGCCCGTCCCGACCACATCTAGACCAAGGAGCAGACATGTCGATCACGGTCACGATGCCACAGCTCGGTGAGACGGTCACCGAGGGCACGATCCTCGCCTGGGCCAAGCAGCCCGGCGACACGATCGCCGAGGATGAGGTGTTGCTCGAGATCTCCACAGACAAGGTCGACACGGAGGTCCCCTCTCCGGCGTCCGGCGTGATCCAGGAGATCCTGGTTCCTGAAGGAGAGACGGTGGAGGTGGGCACGCCGCTCGTCGTGATCGCCGAACCGGGCGAGGCCGGCGGTTCGGGTGACGCGCCGGCGGCCGCCTCTGAGCCGGCCGCTGCTCCCGAGCCGGCCGCTGCTCCGGAACCGGTCCCTGCTCCTGAGCCGGCCGCTGCTCCTGAGCCGGTCCCTGCTCCTGAGCCGGCCGCTGTGGTGGCAGCAGCATCGAGCGCACCGGTCGAGGACGGCCCGATGCGCTCGGTTCTCTCGCCGGTCGTCCGGCGGTTGGCCGCCGAGAACAACGTCGACCTCGATCAGGTACCGGGAACGGGAGACGGTGGCCGAATCACTCGCAAAGACGTCATGTCCTTCATCGAGTCGGGAGCGGCCGCGGCACCGGTGGTGACGTTCGAGGCTGCGCCCGAAGCCCCGGCACCGGCCGCCACACCGGCTCCCATGGCGACTCCTGTTGCTCCGGCGCCTGCTCCTGAGGCGACTCCTGTTGCTCCGGCGCCCGGACCTGAGGCGACTCCTGTTGCTCCGGCAGCCGCCCCGGCCCCGGCAGTGGCCGCTCCTCCTCCCGCTCCGGCGACCGCTGCCGCGGCGGCGGCCTCCCCCGGCGACCGGGTGGTCGAGATCCCCCGTCTGCGGCGTCGTATCGCCGAGAACCTGGTCCACGCCAAGAGATCGACAGCCCATGTGTGGGCCTCGGTCGAGGTCGACTACGAACGAGTCGAGCAGGTTCGTCGGGCGCACAAGGAAGCCTTCAAGGCGGCCGAGGGGTACTCGTTGACCTATCTGCCCTTCATCTCGAGAGCCACCATCGACGCACTGCGCGAATACCCCGTGGTGAACAGTTCCTTCAACCTGGACGAGGGCACGCAGACGTTCCATGGACAGGTCGACCTCGGGATCAGCGTCGACATGAACCAGACCGGGTTGGTTGTCGTCACCGTCCGCGGCGCCGACGGGCTTCGTCTCAAGGGCATCGCTCGTGAGACCCGTCGTCTCGCCGACAAAGCGCGTAGCGGCGACCTGGCACCCGACGACATCGCCGGTAGTTCGTTCACGATCACCAACCCCGGTCCGTTCGGCTCGTTCATGACGGCGCCGATCATCAACGTCCCCAATGTGGCGATCCTGTCGACCGACACCGTCACGAAGCGTCCCACCGTGGTGACGGATGCGGCCGGCGGGGACTCGATCGCCATCCACCACATCGGGTATCTCGGGCTGACCTGGGATCACCGTGCCTTCGACGGTTCGACGGCCGTCCTGTTCCTGCGACGGATCAAGGAGAACCTGGAAACGTGGGATTGGGAACAGGAGCTCGCCTGATCCGGGCCCGCTGGCTCGGCCGTCTCGCCTACGAAGAGGCCTGGGACCTCCAGCGCGCCATCTGGGAGGGTCGCGTCGAGGGTCGCGCCGACTCCGACTATCTGCTGCTCCTGGAGCATCCCGACACCTACACCGTTGGACGTAACGGTGATGGGAGCAATGTCCTCGACGGCACAGCGATCGCCGAGTCGGGAGCCGCGGTGGTTCATGTGGATCGAGGTGGGGACGTCACCTATCACGGTCCGGGGCAGCTCGTCGGGTACCCGATCGTCGAAGTTCCCCGGCTCCCCAACGGCTTCGACATGGTTGGCCATGTACGGCGCCTCGAGCAGGGCCTCATCGATGCACTGGCCCCCCTCGGAGTGGAGGCGTGGGCGGAACCAGGGTTCACCGGTGTCTGGACGCGGCTGGGGAAGGTGGCCGCCATCGGCGTCCGGGTGTCCCGTGGCGTGTCGATGCACGGGTTCGCTCTCAACGTCGACCCCGACATGGCGATGTGGGATCACATCAACCCTTGCGGCATCGAGGATCGGCCCGTCACATCCCTGCAGCAGCTGCTCGATCGACCTGTCACACTCGAAGAGGCCGTCTCTGCAGTGATCCCCGCTGTCACGGCGGCGCTCGGTGCGACCGAAGTCGACACCCAGCTCGCTGCCTTCGCTCGCGGCGCGGGCGACAGGTTCGACATCGATCAGCGGGTCGCTGCCGGGGTGTTCTCGGCGGAGGCGCGCGACTTCACACCGATTCTCATCGACGGGCGCTTGCCAGGAGAGCCATCCCGGCCCGAGTGGATGAAGGTGACGGCACACACCGACACCTCCGGCTATCGGGAGCTGAAGGAACTGATGCGGGGGCTCGACCTCAACACGGTGTGCGAGGAGGCGAAGTGCCCCAACATCTACGAGTGCTGGACCCAGGGCACGGCCACGATGATGCTTCTCGGAGAGGTGTGCACCCGGGCTTGCGGCTTCTGTGATGTCACCACGGGGCGCCCCGGCGAGGTCGATGTCGACGAGCCGGCGCGTGCAGCCGAGGCCATCGAGAAGCTCGGCCTCCACCATGCCGTCCTGACGTCGGTCAATCGCGACGATCTCGCCGATGGCGGTTCGCTGATCTTCGCCGAGACGATCCGCCAGATCCGCGATCGGGTTCCGGGATGCGAGGTCGAGGTGCTCGTCCCTGACTTCAAGGGTGACCGCACCGCCCTCGAAACCGTGATGGAGGCGCGTCCTGCGGTTCTCAACCACAACACCGAGACCGTCTTGCGCCTCCAGCGCGATGTGCGCACCGCCGCGAACTACGGACGCTCGTTGGCGCTGCTGGCCCGTGCCAGGTGGCTCGACCCGACAGCAACTGTGAAGTCGGGGCTCATCGTCGGCATGGGAGAGACCGAGGACGAAGTGGTCGGAGCGCTGGCCGATCTCTGCGCGGTCGGGGTCGACATCGTCACGATCGGTCAGTACCTGCGACCCACCCCCCGGCACCGTCCGATCGATCGGTACGTGCATCCCGACGAGTTCGACCGCTACGCGAGGGCAGGCGAGTCGTTGGGGCTGGCGCATGTCGAGTCAGGTCCGCTGGTCCGCTCGTCCTATCACGCCAGGGATTCTCTGGCGGCGGCCCGGGTCTGAAGCCCGTGGAGGCCAGGCTGGAGCGGGTCAGAGCCTCCATGGCCGACGAAGGCGTCGAAGCTCTCCTCCTGTCGGTCGGCAGCGATCTTCCGTATCTGACCGGCTACCGGGCGATGCCGCTGGAGCGCTTGACGATGGCCATCGTCAGGTCTTCGGGCCCGGTGACCCTCGTCGTGCCCCGCCTCGAAGCCCCGCGCGTCGAACCGGCCGACTTCGTCGATGTCATCCCTTGGGACGAGACCGATGATCCCGTCGCCATCGTCTCGGCGTCGCTCGAAGCCCCCCGTCGGGTCGCTGTCGGGGACGAAACCTGGTCATCGTTCCTGTTGCGACTCCAGGATCGGCTTCCCGGAACCCGGTTCGTTGCGGCGTCTCCGCTGATGTCGCGAGTGAGGATCCACAAGGATGCCACCGAGATCCAGTCACTGCGAGATGCCGCCGCCGCGGCCGATCGGGTCGCCGACCGCCTTGCCTCCACCCGGTTCTCCGGTCGTGCCGAGCGGGACCTCGCCGCCGAGGTCGGGTCCCTGCTCATCGAGGAAGGGTGCAATGCCGTTTCGTTCGTCATCGTTGCCGCGGGACCCAACTCGGCGTCACCACATCACGAGCCGGGGACGCGGGTCATGGAGGAGGGCGACGCGGTCGTCGTCGACTTTGGTGGCGACGTGGGCGGATATCACTCCGACACGACCCGGACGTTCCACATCGGTGAGCCGGCCGACCGGTTCCGCCATGTCCATGATGTGGTTCGGCAGGCTCAGGCTGCCGGAGTCGCTGCGGTCGCTCCCGGGGTGCCTGCCGAGGCCGTCGACCGGGCGACCCGATTGGTGATCGAGGAGGCCGGTTTCGGCGAGTTCTTCATCCACCGCACCGGGCACGGCATCGGGATGGACGTTCACGAGGATCCCTACATCGTCGAGGGCAACGACGCCCGGCTGGAGGCAGGGATGGCCTTCAGTGTGGAGCCGGGGATCTATCTCCCCGGCGAGCTCGGCGTTCGCATAGAGGACATCGTCGTTGTCACCGCCGAAGGCGCCGAGCAGCTGAACACGTCGGACCGTGGCATTCGCGTCGTGTCCTGAGTTGGCCTCGAAGGGCTCTGACTAGCCTGCGACGGCCCGACCGAGGAGCACTGTGGAACACGAACAGCTGGCTGTCGACACCATCAAGACGCTCGCCATCGATGGCGTGCAGAAGGCCAACTCCGGCCATCCCGGAATGCCGATGGGAATGGCCGACATCGCTGTCGTGCTGTGGTCGCAGTTCCTGAACGTCGACCCTGATCAGCCGGAGTGGCCCGATCGCGATCGCTTCGTCCTCTCCAACGGCCACGGATCCATGCTGCTCTATGCACTCCTCCACCTGTCCGGCTTCGACATCGGTGTCGAGGATCTGCGCCAGTTCCGCCAGCTGGGCTCTCACACTCCCGGGCATCCCGAGCGCGACATCGCCCGCGGTATCGAGACCACGACGGGCCCGCTCGGGCAGGGGTTCGGCAATGGCGTGGGGATGGCCATCGCCGAGCGACACCTGCGGGCGGTGTTCGGCTCGGAGTTGGTGAACCATCACACGTACGGCTTCGTGTCCGACGGTGATCTGATGGAGGGCGTCGCCTCGGAAGCCGCCTCCATCGCCGGCCATCTCGAACTCGGTCGCCTCGTATATCTCTACGACGACAACGGGATCACGATCGACGGGAGCACTGACCTCGCCTTCTCCGAGGACGTTCCCCGCCGATTCGATGCGTATGGCTGGCACACCGTGACCGTCGACGGTCATGACCGCAGAGCCGTCGAGCAGGGAATCCGCGAAGGGCTCGCGGTTGCCGATCGGCCCACGCTGATCTCCTGCAAGACACACATCGGCCACGGCTCTCCCAACAAACAGGACACGGCTTCGGCGCACGGCAGCCCCCTCGGGGACGAGGAGATCGCGCTCGTCAAGGAGCAGATGGGGTGGGACGCTCCTCCGTTCCATGTGCCGGACGAGGTCTACGACTTCTTCGCCCTCGCCATGGACCGCGGCCGTGAAGCCCGGCGAGGGTGGGAGAAGCGGCGTGACAACGTCTTCGCCTCTGATCCCGACGTCGCCGAGCGCTGGGCTGCGCACTTCTCTCCGGCTGCTGTGATCGGCGGTGGTCCGGAGTTCGAGGTGGGCGCGTCACTGGCCACCCGGAAGGCGTCGAGTGCCGTGATCAACCACATCGCCGGTCTCCGCCAGGAC
>JABDIW010000094.1 GCA_013003515.1 Acidimicrobiia bacterium | reverse complement strand
CGGAGACCTTCATCGCACCGCGGTTCGAGGTGTTCGTGGACGAGGAAGCCACCGAGTCGAACCGGGAGACGGCACGGCTCAACACCGAAGTCCAGTACAAGCGCAACCCGGAGTCCGCCAACCAGGTGACGGTGCGCCTCCTCAGTTTCTTCGAGGCGGTTCGTCAGGCGGCCATCCCGATCCCTCCCGCCGAGTCGACGGACCCGATTGCATCCACCTCGACGACGGTGGCCGCGTCGGAGGAGACGCAGCAGACGACCACGACCTCGACGACCTTGCCCCGCCCTGAACAGGCGGTTCAGGTGGAGTCGGTTCAGGCCAGCGGATTCCTCGTGCTCGGTGACGTCGTCGACGAGTTCGTCGCCATCTACAACCGCGATCTCGATCGCGGGCTCGTCGAGGAGCCGGTCGTATTCGGGACCATCGAGGACGAGACGCTCGATCTCGCCAACCAGCTGCTTGCCGATGGGATCAAGGAGGTCGATCTCGCCGGAGTCCGACAAACCCTCGTCGCCGATCCTCCCTTCATCTTCGTTGCCGGCCTCCCGGAGGAGGAGCGCGACGTCGTCCAGTCGACGATCTCTCGCCTCGTCGCTGCCGAGCTGCGCTCCAACCTGGAACGCGACGACGCGGCAACCGCCGCTCTCGAGGAGTCCAACGCGTCGTCGGTCACCGATGTGACGATCGTGTTTCGCGAGGGGGACACCATCGTCAGCCGCGGCGAGCTCGTCAGCTCGGTCCAGGAGGAGGCCATCGCCTTCTACGACCTTCTCGTTCCCGAGGAGGGACCTCGTTACCTCGCGACAACCATCCTGGGTGCACTGGCCGTGCTGCTCGCCGCGTTCTTCCTGTGGAGGGTGGCTCCGGCCCAGTGGACCGAGCCGCGCCACTTCGCCCTTCTCGGTGTTCTTCTGGTCCTTGCTGCCCTGGCGGCACGAATACCCGAGATCGTGACCGCAGAGAACACCCAGGCCGGGTATGTGCTCCCGGCCATGGTGCTCGGGTACCTCGCCGCCATCCTCTTCGATCCGAGAACGGCGACCCTCATGGCCATACCTGTGGCCTTCTTCACGGGGATCGCCACCGGCGATCCCGGGCTCACCGTGTTTGCCGCAGGCGCCACCGTGACCCCCATCGCATTCGTGTCCTCGGTGTCCAGCCGTCGCGAGCTTCGTGTCGCCGTGGCGCTCTCTGCTGTGACCCTGGCTCCGCTCGGAGCAGCAACCGAATGGATGTTTGGTGCCGGAGAGACCATGGGGCGCAACGTGGCAGCAGCTGCCGGGTTCGCGTTCCTCGGTGGTGTGGTTGGCGGCCTGGTCGCCCAGGGGCTCCTCTCGTTCCTCGAGAACCTCTTCAGGGTGACGACGACCCTGACCCTGCTTGATCTCACCGACAGGAATCATCCGGCCTTGCGCCTCGTCGAGGACAAGGCTCCCGGGACGTTCAACCACTCGATCCTGGTGGGCACGATGGCCGGCAAAGCTGCCAGGGCCATCGGTGCCGATCCGCTACTCGCGCAGGCCGCTGCGTACTACCACGACATCGGCAAGACCGAGCACCCCGAGTTCTTCATCGAGAACCAGTTCGGAGTCTCCAACCCCCACGACGAGTTGCCGCCTGAGGAGTCGGCAGAGATCGTTCGGAGCCACGTCCTGGACGGTCTGCGATTGGCCCGCCAGTTCCGTTTGCCGAAGGAGGTCACCGACGGCATCCGCATGCACCACGGAACCGGGCTGATGCGGTTCTTCTATCACAAGGCACTCGAGACCGACCCTGCCGTCGATCCCGAGTTGTTCCGTCATCGCGGGATCAGACCCAACCGCAAGGAGATGGCCATCGTGATGCTGTGTGACGCCGTAGAAGGAGCGGCCCGGGCGCTGTCTCAGCGTGAGGACCCCACCCCGGACAGCCTTCGCAAGTTGGTCGAGTCCATCGTCGGGGAGAAGGTCGATGATGGTCAGCTCGACGAATCGGCGCTCACCTTTGGCGACCTCACCAGGCTCAAGGACTCTCTCGTCGAGGCGCTCGTCGGGTACTACCACGCTCGCATCCACTACCCGGGGTTCCCCCAGGCCGCTGCGAAGTGAGCATCACTGTCTCGGATCTCCAGGACCGAGCCGTCGACGTCGAGATGATGACCACCCTTGCCGGCATCGTCTGTGAAGGGGAGGGCGTGTCCTCCGACACCGAGCTTGCCGTTGTCGTCGTCGACGCCGACGCGATGGAGGAACTCAACGTGGCCCACATGGGAAAGGACGGGCCGACAGATGTTCTCGCCTTCCCTCTGGAGACCGCGACTCCCGGTCATCCTCCGACAGTCCTCGTCGATGGGCCACCGCTGGCGCTCGGCGATGTCTACATCTGCCCTGATGTCGTCGCTGCGAACGCAGCCGAGGCCGGGGTACGCTTCGAGGACGAGATGGCTCTGATGGTGGTGCACGGAATCCTCCACCTCCTGGGCTACGACCACGTGGAGGATGGTGACGCTGCGCTGATGGAAGGACGCGAAGCCGAGTTGATGGCGTTGATCGGGTTGGCCAGGCCATGACGTACGTCGCTCTTGCGATCGCCTTCCTGTCCACGGTCCTCGCTGCCGCAGTCCGTGCCGCCGGCGCATCGCTCGTCCGCACCCCGCGGGCCGAGGCCCTCCACGCCGCGGCGGAGGGGAACGCCAGAGCCGCCACGGTGGCAGCCCTTCTCGATGATCGCCCCCGTCTCCAGCCGGCGCTGGGGATGGTCCACTCCTCGCTTCTGGTCCTCGCCGTGCTCTTCGGAACCTGGGCGTTCAGCGCCCTCTATTCAGGGTGGCCGTTGCTGGCGGCCTACGTCGGCCTGGCGGCGTTTGCCGTCTTCGTCGGTGACATCGTTCCTCGCGAGGCCGGTCGGAGACATCCGGCATCGCTTGCCTACCGGTTCTCGAGCTTGTTGCGCGCCGGTGTCACCCTGGGTGACGCCGCGGCCGACCTGGTTCAGGATGAAGACGAGCTCGAGGGTGACCACGATGATCCCGACGATCCGGACGGCGATCATGCCGAGGAGGTCGAGCTGATCTCTTCGGTGCTCGAGTTCACCGACACCATCGTGCGCGAGGTGATGGTCCCGAGACCCGACATGATCACCGTCGCCGGTGACTCGGATGCCGAGCAGGCCCGGGTGGTTGTGGTCGAAGAGGGACGATCCCGGATCCCGGTGACCGGTGACGGGACCGACGACATCCTCGGGATCCTGTATGCCCGAGAGCTGCTCGAGCACGACACCGGAGCCGCCAGGACGTGTGTGCAGCTGATGCGCCCGGCGTACTTCGTGCCAGAGACAAAGCGGGTGTCCGACCTCTTGCGAGAGATGCAGGCACACCGTGTCCACATGGCAATCGTCATCGACGAGTTCGGGGGTACCGCCGGGCTCGTCACCATCGAGGACCTGATCGAGGAGCTCGTTGGCGAGATCGCCGACGAGTATGACGTCGAGGAGCCCATGATCACCCCGCTGGCGGATGATGCCTATCTCATCGACGCCAGGCTCGCCATCGACGATCTCGAGGATCTCCTCGGCGTCGACCTGCCGGATGCCGAGTGGGACACGGTTGGGGGGCTCGTGCTCGGTCTGGCCGGCAGGATCCCCAGCGAGGGGGAGTCGTTCGAGTACGACGGCCGCGTCTTCACTGCGGAACGGGTCCAGGGTCGTCGCATCTCGCGGGTCCGGGTCTCGAGCTGACCATGCGCTCCGGCTTCGTGCCCGTCGTGGGCAGGCCCAACGTCGGCAAGTCGACGCTGGTCAACGCGCTGGTGGGTTCCAAGGTCTCGATCACGTCCAAGCGGCCGCAGACCACCCGCAACACGATTCGCGGCGTGTTGACCGGTGACGACTTCCAGATCGTGTTCGTCGACACCCCGGGCCTCCACAAGCCCCGCACTGCCCTCGGGAGCCGGCTCAATCAACTGGTGCACGGATCATTGGCCGATGCCGACGTGGTCCTGTTCGTCATCGACGCCTCCGGTCCAATCGGGCCCGGAGATAGGCGCATCGCGGCGTCTCTCGCCGAGTCGGGGACTCCGGTCGTCGTCGCCGTCAACAAGGTCGATGCCGCCTCCACATCCGAGATCGCAGAGCAGTTATCGACAGCTGCCGAGTGGGATTTCGCCGCCTATGTCCCGGTATCTGCGTTGACCAAGGATGTGACTGGCATCGTCGACGAGCTGACGGTGCGGCTGCCGGAAGGACCCATGTTCTTCCCCGCCGATGCGGTGACCGACCAGCCCGACAAGTTTCTCGCCGGCGAGATCATCAGGGAGAAGTTCCTCGATCGGCTTCGTGAAGAGCTGCCCCACTCCCTGGCCGTTGCGGTGG
>JABDIW010000051.1 GCA_013003515.1 Acidimicrobiia bacterium | reverse complement strand
CCCAGGGTTCCCAACGGGTCCTGGCCGGCGTAGATGGTCGGGCCCAGGAGGATGTCGTCGACCTCGTCGAAGTAGCGGCCCCAGAATCCCTGGCTCCGCAGCCGCCACTCCTCGATGACGACGCCTCTCTCCAGCTCGACCTCGGTTGGGTCGATGGTCGCCTGCGATGCCCACTCGTAGAGAACGTCGACTGCCGTATCCAGTGTTGCCCGGCTGTCGGTGGGGACCTGAAGCTCGTAGACGGTCTCGTCGTAGTTCGTGTACGCGTTGATGTCGGGACCGAACTCGGAGCCGAATCGCTGGAGGACGCGAACCAGCTCGTTCTCGGGATACGCCTTTGTCCCGTTGAACATCATGTGCTCGAGGTAGTGCGCCCCACCCCGTTGGTCGGCGTCCTCGAGCAGCGACCCGGCGTTGACCACGAGCCGCAGCTGTGCTCTTCCCCCGGGAGCCTCGTTCTCACGGATGTAGTACGTGAGCCCGTTGTCGAGCGTGCCGATGACCACGTCACCATCGGTGGGGATGACCTCGGCATCGTCAGGGAAGACTGGCATCACTGCCGCCGGTCGGAACGTGTTGACGATCGACGTGGACGTGGTGGAACCTGGTGCGACCGTGGTCGCCGTCGTCGTGGCAAGGGGGGTTGTCGTGGTTGTGTCTGCGGATCCGCCCGTGCACGCGGTGGCGACGAGCGCGATGACGGCCAGGGCGGCGGAGATGGAACGGCGTGAGATACCGGAGAATCTACCGCCGCACCAGGTTGGTCATGAGCGACATGGAACTTCGTCGCATATGGTGTGTCTCATTCGTACGCGACCTGAGGGAGATGAAGGTATGAGTTTCTGGGATGAGCTGACTGACCGGTTGTCCGGCATCGGATCGGATGTTGCCGAATGGGGGGTGAAGATCCTGCTCGCTCTGGCTGTGCTCGTCGTCGGGCGGTGGATCCTCGCCTTTGTGCGGCGCTGGGTTCGTAAGCTGCTGGAGACCCCGGCCGCCACCACGGTGTTCGACAAGGCAGGGATTTCGGGTGCCATGCAACCGACCGGCCGGTCCGCGGCGGGAATCACTGCAACGGTCATCTACGCCCTGTTGCTGGTGGTCCTGTGGTTGATCGTGGCTCGCATTCTCGACGTGCCTCCGATCGTTGACCTCCTGGAGCGTCTGCTTGCGGTCCTGCCTCTGATCGTCGTAGCGGTGGCACTTGTTGTCATCGCCGCCGCCGTGGGGTCGTTCGTGGCCGATCTGGTCAGGCCATTCGCCGAGCAGAGGAACCTCGGGTGGCTGACCACGGCCGTTCGGGTGTTCATCCTGTTGTTCGGTGTGCTGGCAGCTCTCGACCTTCTCGAGATCCGGTTCGCCGAGGACATCGTCAAGATCGTCACGGCTGCCGCCGGCGTCGCCCTCGCCATCGCCTTTGGCATCGGGGGCATCGACACGGCCAAGCAGTGGTGGGCACGCTACGCGTCGCCGCGTCAGCAGTAGCTTCGCCACAGCTCGAGACAGACAAAGGGGGCGGGCCTTCGGGCCCGCCCCCCTTCTTCATCGGATCACGCCGTTGCTGCTGTTGTCGCTGCCCACGGTGCGCCCGCCAAAGGCGATGACCACGCCGATCCCGATGAGGAGTCCCGGCCAGAGGTAGGCCGGCCTGATGTCCCAAACATCGAGTGCCGCAAGCAGGAACACGACGCCGATGATGATGAACACCACTCCGGCGGCGAGCGAACTCGTGTTGAGCCTCATCGCCTCACCTCCACCTGACCCAGGCCAACCGCGGCCCGAATGTGAACTCTGACCTCTGCCGATCCGTACCCGTCGTCGGTGTACGTCTCATCGACACCGAGCCCGTCGTATGAGCGGCTGATGCCGACATCGGTGTCGACAACGGCCTGGCCGGCACCCGCCGACATGTCGACGCTGATGGCGACTCCGTCTGGGAGCTCGACCACGAGATGGCCTATGGCCACGGTCGCCTCTACCTCGGTGATGCCAGGACCGAAATCCACGGCCCGAAGGTCGACGGTGAGGTCGCCGATCGAGAGCCGGTACGGAGAGTCGAGTTGGGACGTGGAGGCCGGGTTGTACTCGGCTTCGCCGATACCCCCGGAGAACGGAACGTCGACGATGTCCTGCACGGTCAGGGCGAGGCCGAGGACGACGGTCAACACGACTCCGGCGGCAATGAGACCACCATGGGGCCCGGTGGGAGCGAGAACGATCAGCATGACCCCGATGACGATGAGCGCCCCCGCCAGCACGGCGGTCCAGGCCACGTCGTCGAGGACGCCGAGCACGGCGAGCAGCCACATGACACCAACAGCGAGCAGCACGATTCCTAGTCCGATCTGTCCCGGTGAAGGGCCGCGGGGCTCGATATCGACGGTGATCGGCTCCGGACTCGTGGTGAGGTCGTCGGTCATCGCCGGGCTCCGTACACGAGGACCCCGGCCCCGATGGCGATGAGGACCGCCGGTCCGGCCACCTCGTCCCACCAGCTCCATGGGATGAGAACGCTCACCAGCCAGAACGACCCGGCGACGACGAGCAGTCCCCCGACGACGGTGCGGGCGGCGAGCGAGCTCGCCGGGTCGACCCGCTGGGTGACCTCACCCTGGCGCTCCTCAGGGATGAGGATCCAGGCGAGGATGTACAGCAGGAACCCTGGTCCGGCGAAGAGAAGCACCACGAAGCCGATGCGCACCACGACCGAATCGATGCCGAGGTAGGCACCGAGGCCCCCGGCGACTCCGCCGATGACCTTGTCTGAGCGGGAGCGACGTAACTCGAGTTTGGTGGTCCCAGGAGTCCCGAGACCTTCTTCAGTGCTCATACGAAGAAGCTATCCATCTGCACGGCGGCTGCAAGGGCCGAAGGTCCGCAGACCACCCGGCCGGTGAGGGGCGTTCGGACGATGGTGTCAGGAGGGAGAAGAGACCATGAAGACACGTGATCCCTCGACAATCGCACTTCGTGACCTGATCACGATCTGTGAAGACGCGGCTGCCGGGCTGAGAGCTGCAGCGGGGAGAGTCCACAATGCGGACATCCGCGAGGCGCTGGCTCGTCAGGCGCACTGCCGGGTCTCGTGCGCCGAGGAGCTGCGGCTCCTGGTCGAGGCTCGAGGCGACACATCACCGCCGGGTGGGACGGCTGTCGGGACCGCCCATCGCGGATGGATGGACGTTCGCGCCGCATTCGAGGCAGACGATCCTGCGATCGTCGTCGAATGTCTCCGTGGTGAGCAGTCGGCACTGGAGCGCTTCGAAGGCGCCCTCGCCTACGTCGACGAAGAGGCGGGAGCAGTCATCCTCCGTGCGCTCGACGGGATGAGAGCATTCCGCGAGTCACTGCTGGCAATGGAGGCGGTAGCGCTCCACGCCCACCGCCAGGAGGTGCGTCGCGAAGAGCTGGTCGAGGCCCATGCCCGGGATCTCCACGAGGAGCATCGACCCGGTTGACCGGGTTGCTTCGGGGGAGGTCTCAGGGCGCTGTGGAGACGGGTGAGGCGAGGGCCGCCTCACCCGTCGCTGTCA
>JABDIW010000500.1 GCA_013003515.1 Acidimicrobiia bacterium | reverse complement strand
GGACAACGAGCATGCAAGGACTCCAGGAGCGTCTCGGGCGGCGAGTGTAGGAGTGTTTCGCGAGGTCTCCTACACTCGCCCGCCATGCGTCTGAAAGCACTCCTCATCGGCCTCGCCCTGCTCGTTGCCTCCTGCGGCGGCTCCGACGCGGGCGCAGACACAACAACGACGACGACGGTGGCGACCACCACGACGACCATCGCCACGACCACGACGTCGTCAGGTGACACCACGACGACGACCACGGCACCGGAGAATCCTGCGTTGAACATCGACCCGACTGCTGCCGTCGCCACGGACCTGGCCGGCTTCCTCGCCCAGCCGACGGCGTGTGGATCGGACGCCCCCGAGCCGGCACAGGATCTGTCGTTCACCGCTCCCGAGGATCTCGGGCTGGGCACGGACCCGATCACCGTCACCATCGTCACCTCGTGCGGTGACATCGTCATCGAGATGGATCCGGCCGCTGCGCCGCAGACCGTCAACTCCTTCGTGTTCCTCGCACAGGAAGGCTTCTTCGACGGCACGGTCTCGCACCGGGTCGTGCCCGACTTCGTGATCCAGGCGGGTGACCCGACAGCAACGGGCAGCGGCAGCCCCGGGTATCGCATTCCCGATGAGCCGCCTACGGACGGCTTCCTCTATGCCCGCGGGGTGGTGGCGATGGCAAATGCCGGTGCGGGAACCACAGGAAGCCAGTTCTTCATAATGACCTCGGACGCCAACCTGCCGCCCCTCTACAGCGTGTTCGGCACGGTCATCGAGGGATTCGACGTCATCGACGCCATCAACTTCCTGCCCAAGGGCGTCAGCGCCCGCGGCGAGCCATCGGTGCCTTTGGAGACGTTGTACATCGAACAGGTCATCGTCGACCTCTGATTCCTAGGATCCAGGCGATGCCATCAGACAAGAGAGAACGTCAGCGGGCGAACCGCGCCAGCAAGCAGGCTGAACAGTCCAAGGCCATCCGCCGTCAGCAGCTGATCAAGCGGGCACGCCAGCTCGCTCTTCTCGTCGCCGCCATGCTGCTCTTTGCCGTGGTCTTGTCGTTCATCAACAGCGACGACACATCGGAGACCGAATCTGCGCCGTCGCACCCGGTCGTCGTCGTCGCCTGACGTGCCCGTAGACCTCCACCTTCACAGCCTGCTCTCCGACGGCACCGAGACGCCAGAGCGCGTCGTCGAGATGGCCGCCGGCGCCGGGATGACGGCCATCAGCCTCACGGATCACGATCACCTCGCCGGGACCGCAACCGCCCGCCAAGCGGCCGAGGCCGCCGGCATGGGCTACGTGACGGGAACGGAGCTGTCCGTGGAATGGGACACGGGCCCGATGCACATGCTCGCCTACCGCATCGACCCCGACTCCGGGCCGATCACGGACCGTCTCGCCATGGTGCGCCAGGGGCGCGAGACCCGCAACGAGCGAATGCTCGAGCGACTGATCGAACTCGGCTACGACATCACCTTCGACGAGGTCGCCGCCGTTGCCGGCGGCCCGGTCATCGGTCGGCCCCACATGGCCCACGTGCTCATCGCCAAGGGCTACTTCGACAGTGTCGCCGACGTCTTCGATCGGCTGCTCGGGAACGGCAAACCGGGATACATAGAGCGTGAGCGTCTCGAAGCGGTCGAGGCGATAGAGCTGACAGCGGCGTCGGGTGGGGTCACCGTCATCGCCCATCCCCACACCGTGGGCGTCGGGCGAGCCGACTACGAGCGTGCCTTCGCCGATCTCGCCGACGCAGGTCTCGGAGGCATCGAGTGCTACTACCCCGAGTACTCGCCCGAGGTGCGCCGGCGCCTGGCCAAAACGGCAGCCAATCTCGGGCTGATCGCCACCGGTGGATCCGACTTCCACGGACCCTCGGTGAAGCCAGGCCTGGAGGTCGGTGTCGGGTTTGGTGATCTCGAAGTGCCGGACGAGGCGTTCGAGGCGCTGATCAACCGCTGAAATTCATTTCGGGACCATCCAGTTCCTGCCGATAGACAATCTCTATGGATCTTCGGCGCGCCCCGATCGGGTATCTCGACATCCGTCGGGACTATCAGACCATGCGATTCCTCGCGTCTGCATCGATCGCGGTGACGACGCTGGTCGCAATGGCGTTCGGCATGTGGTGGGCATCGATCATCACCTTCGTTGCCGCCGTTCTCGCCGTCGACGCATGGCGCCGCCGCACCAACGGCGACAGTGCCGAGCCGACCGTCTACCTCGACATGACCCTGATCGCCTTGGGTTTGCTGATCTCAGGAAGCGCCCACGAGGGCCACTCCCACGCTGCACAGGCAGCCGGGACGGCTGCCGTCATCACCGCGGCGATCCTCATCCTGCCCATGGCCCGCAGCGCCGTCGTCATGGTCTACGCCGCCTTCACCAACGCACTGGTCCTGGTGATCGGCCCGCGCCTGGATTTCACCGACCCCACCCTCGCCGACGAGCTTGCCTACATCGAACAGCTGATCACCGTGATCCTGCTGGTGACCACCGCGGTGATCCTGTACGGAGCCGCCC
>JABDIW010000498.1 GCA_013003515.1 Acidimicrobiia bacterium | reverse complement strand
GGGTGACGCTTGGGGCTTCTCGTTCCAGTATCTCGAAGCCGAAGGATGGGAATGCGACGGACCGCATCCATTGGACTCCTAGCTCTCGCCCTCACTTCGATCCCGTTCGAAGGCGCTGTGGCTGAGGAGGGGTGCATTGTGACATCGATCGGGTACGTCTGCACCGTTTCCGGCACGATCGCCGATCCGGTTCCCGACCCTGATCCGCCGGAGCGGCCGCCGGTTGAGCTGCCCCCGGTGCGGTATCTGGTGGTGGGCAGCGACGTCTCGGTGGGCGACTGTTGGTTCTGGTCTCGGTACGACCAACCGGGCGCCATCGACTCGTGGGACGCAGCCAACGACGCCCTGATCCTCGATGCCCTCTTCCTGTATCCGGCGTGCCCGGGAACACCCGTGGCTCCGGCTCCGGCGCCGGTGGAGGCAGATGTCAGGGCGTGGGAGGTGTTCCGGTCCTTCGAACTGGCTCTCCCGTTGCCGGTCTTCGAGCCCCCGATGACCGGGATCTCCGGTCTCCCCACCTACGTCTCGCTCGACGCTCCGGCCGACATCACCCACTCGGAGGTACTCCCGGATGGCCGCATCCTGCAGGTCCAGGCTGCGGCGACTGCCCGCATCGAGTGGGGTGACGGAGCGGTCACCACCCACGATCCGGCGACGATGCGGCCATTCCCGTCGGGCACAGCCACCCACACGTACCTGACCAAGACCTGCCCTGCGGAGTATCGAGAGGAACACCCGCGCGGCCACCTCTGTCATCCGACCCTCGAGGCCTATCCGGTGACGGTCGCCTTCCGCTGGTCGGGCCGGTACGACGTTGGTGAAGGGTGGGTTTCCCTGGGAGACGTCGACCGGGTCACCGCCACGGTCTACGACGTCGACGAGGTGATCGGCGTCACCATCGAGCCCTGACGTCGCCACGGCTTGATGGCTGGTCACAGCCGTCGACGTCGAATAGTCCTGACCCAGAGTGGGCTGTTTGGCTCAGTTTGGACTACGGGGAGACACCTTTTCAACTACTCTGCGGACGCGGCTGAGGAGGGAAAGTCATGGCCGACACAGGCGATCTCGGGTTCGAGGTCATCGGATTCGTAGAACCCGACCACAAGGTCGGGCAGCGCTACACGGGTCCCACCGAGACCAACCTCGGCACCTTCGAGGTCGAGGCCGACGCGATCGCATTCGCCCGTGACGCCTGGAAGACCCACATCGCTCGCGACCGCTACGAGGTTGCGTGGTGGATCGTGCGTGCCGAAGGTGAGCAGCTGGCCCGCTGGATCGCCGATTCCCGCTCCGACGTCGAAAAGGTCCTCGACCTCACGACGAAGCAACTCGTCGAGGTCAAGCCCTGAACACCGGGCCGTCGTGACCGTGACCGATCACGAACAGATTCGATCCGCGTTCCTCGGGGCATACCGGGCCGCCCTCGAAGCCGTCGAGCCTGAAGCCGTCACCCGATCTGCTCTCGAGACGCTGCGACTCCCCGGACCCGTGACCGTGATCGCCATCGGGAAAGCGGCTCCGGCCATGGCACGCGGTGCGGCGATGGCTCTCCCCGAACCTGCAGCAGACATCCTCGTGATCAGCGATCACACCGAGCTCCTCCCGGTAGGCGCCCGGCTGATCCTGGGGTCACACCCAGCTCCAGACGCCGAGTCGGTAACGGCGGGCCGAGCTGCCCTGTATGCCGCACGGTCATCGGACCCCGACGGATCCATCGTGGTGCTGGTCTCTGGCGGGGGATCGGCGCTTGCCGAAGTGCCCGCCGCCGGACTGACCATCGAGGATGTCGCTGCCACCGCACGACTCGCCATGGCGGCCGGAATGCCCATCGAGGCCCTCAACACGGTTCGCCGTCATCTCTCCGAGATCAAGGATGGACGGCTCCTCGCCGCCGCCCGATCCGGTCATGCCGTCACCTTGACCATCTCGGACGTCGCCGGGGCGCCTCCCTCGGCGATCGCCTCCGGACC
>JABDIW010000494.1 GCA_013003515.1 Acidimicrobiia bacterium | reverse complement strand
CACCGGCGGCCGGAAAGCGGTCTGGAGGACGGCGATGAGCCCGTTGACGGCGACAGCAACGAGGACGGTGGTCTCCACCCGCCGGACCCACGATGCAGTGAGGACCGCCCCCAGCGCCCATGCCGACACGAGACCGGCCAGGGGGAGCCAGCCAACCGCCCATCCGAAGTGACCGAAGAAGGAACGGGTCGGGTCGCCAGACGCTGCCACCGAGGCGAGTGCAACGATCAGCAGGGAGGCGGCCAGCAGTGCCGCGAGGCGGTGCGGTGTGCGGCGGAGTCTCAGCAGTGCCGGGAGCCCGGCGGCGATGACGAGCAGTGTGATGGCGGCGCGCAGCGTCCACGCCGAGCCGGCGATGAGGGGAACGGCACCCACGCCCCAGACCAGGGCCGACGCGACGGCGAGCATCCCCAGCCCCACTCCGGTTTCGCGTTCGTGCCGTACCGGCGTGGGAGGACTCCACGTCGCCTGTGCCTGCGGCGGCGCGGTCTCGGGGGCAAGGGTCGCAGTGGGTTCGACGCGACGCGACCCGGGGAGCGGATGTTCCATCTCCGGGGTTATCGGAATGCAGCATGCATCGCTGAAGGATCGCCATACACGCCAGGTAGATTCCGCACGTGTCGGCGAGCTCCAACCGCGAAGTCATCAGGCTGTTCTCCGAACTGGTCGACCTCACCAAGCTCGATGAGGGCAGCGCACAATCGTTCCGGGTTCGCGCCTACGAGAAGGCAGCCTCTGCCCTCGGTGAGTTGGACCGTGACGTGGCGGACATGACCGCCGCCGACCTCGCCAAGCTTCCTGGCATCGGGGCGTCGTCCGCCAAGAAGATCAGAGAGGTCGTCGACACCGGGACCATGGAGAAGGTCGAGAAGCTGCGCACGGCATATCCACCAGCGCTTCTCGAACTCACCCGGATCCCCGGTCTGGGGCCCAAGACCGTCCTGTTGCTCCGAGACCGGCTGGGTGTCGAGGATGTCGATGGGCTCAAGGAAGCGATTGCCGGGGAGCGCATTCGGGAGCTTCCGGGTATGGGTGCCAAGAGCGAAGAGAAGCTTGCGCACGCCATCGAGCGGCTCGGGATGCATGGCAAGGATCGCCGAACGCCGATTGCAGAGGCGTTGCCGATCGCCGAGGAGATCGTGGCAGCTCTGTCTGGCGTTGCTGGGGTCAAGAGCGTGCAGTACTGCGGGAGCCTTCGCCGCTTCCGCGAGACCATCGGAGACATCGACATTCTGGTGGCGTCGACGCAGCCCGAGATCGCGTCGGAGGCGTTCGTCGAGCTCCCGATCGCCACGGAGGTGGTGGCGAAGGGGGAGACGAAGTCCGTGATCCTGGTCTCTGGTGGCCTCCAGGTGGATTTGAGGGTCGTCCCGCCATCCTCGTTCGGTGCGGCCGTCATGTACTTCACCGGGTCCAAGCAGCACAACATCGAGCTCAGACAGCGAGCCATCGACCGGGGTTGGACGCTCAACGAGTACGGGTTGTCGGACGTCGAGACCGACGAGGTGATCGCATCGAAGACCGAGAAGGCCATCTACGCCGCGCTCGATCTGCCCTATGTCGCCGCCGAGCTGCGAGAAGGGATCGGGGAGATCGCCTCTGCGTCAACCGGGGAGCTCCCGAAACTGGTGGAGGAGCGCCACATCAAGGGTGACCTTCACGTCCACTCCGACTGGTCCGGCGACGGCCGGGCTCCGCTCGAGGCGATGCTCGACGGTGCCGCGGCCCGTGGCCTCGCCTATGTCGCCATCACCGACCACGCCGAAGGGCTGGCCATCAACGGTCTATCGAGGGACCGGATGCTCGAGCAACGAGAGGTGCTGGCCGCGATGCGCGCCAAGCACGACGACATGGAGATCCTCCATGGGGCGGAGCTGAACATCGCCCCGGACGGTTCGGTCGATTGGGACGACGACTTCCTCGAGGGGTTCGACTGGGGCGTGGCGTCGGTTCACTCGCACTTCGACCTCGACGCCGAGACGCAGACACAGCGTTTGATCACCGCAATGGAGACCCCCGGCGTCAATGCCATCGGGCACCTGTCGGGTCGGATGATCGGGCGTCGCCCCGGGATCGAGTTCGATGTCGATGCCGTTCTCGATGCCGCTGAGCGCACTCGGTGTGCGATCGAGATCAACGGGCACCTCGATCGGCTGGATGCGACCGCCGAGGTGTTGCGACGCGCCCGGGGTCGCGACATCACCTTCGTCCTCGACACAGACGCCCACGCCGTATCCGAATACCGCAACGTGACATGGGCCGTGCACCAATCACGGCGGGGCTGGGTCGACAAGTCTGCCGTGGCCAACACCTGGCCGGTCAAGAAGTTCCTGAATTGGGCGGACGGAAAGCGCCGACGTTGAGCGGATTCCCAACCGGAGCATTTCCTGCGAATTGGCTCAACCGGAGAAGCTGAACGAGTCCCAGATCCGCATGCCGTCGGCGAGCCACACCGGGTACTCGTCGATGGTGCCGGTGTAGTAGACGTTGTAGAGGACGCCATCGAACATCACATACCCCTCGCGGGTGTGGGTGTCACCACCAGGGATCTGGTACTCGAGGATGTACCCGGTGAGCCCCCCGATGTCGGCGGATTCCTCGGCGATCACCACGAGGTCGTCATGGACGAGTCCCAGCGCCTCCAGCCACAGTTCTCCGTACTCGTCGGCGGTCCCATCCCAGAAGGGGTCCGCATAGATCTCGAACGACTCGGCGAAGAGGTCACTACCGCTGGTGAAGGGCGATGACATCAGGTAATCGCCAAAGGTGTCCTGTTCCATGGTCCACGAGGCCGGGTAGCCGAACGAGAACCCGCGTGGGTCGCTCACGGTCAGCAGCGGGGTCTCGGCGGGCGTGGTGGTGGTCGGGGAACCGGCGACCGTGGTGGTCGTCGTCGTGGCGACGGTGGTGGTGTCGGTTCCACCCGTCGTCGTGGTGGTGGTGTCGGTCCCGGCGAGGGTGGTATCGGTCTGGCTCACTGTGGTTGTGGTGGTGTCGCCGCCCGCGATGACCGTGGTGGTCGTGTCACCCGAAGTGTCGGCGTCGCCACAGGCCGCGGCCAGCACGACCACGGAGAGCAGTATCGAAAAGAGTCGACCGGCATGTCTCATGAAGCCGTCAGGGTAGGCGCGGATTGCAGATAGCCAAACGGTCAGGGCAGGAGAACCAGCCGATCGGTCGTCGCCATCTCGACCGCTCCGCGGCTCCACGCCATGTGCGTGTTGGCTCCTTCGAGCCACAGCGGAATCATGTCCTGATAGTGCTCGTGGTAGGGGTGCCCCGATTGGCCGGTGGTGTGAATCGCCAAGGAGGCATCGAGATCGGAGAGGTCGATGACCATCCGCATCGACGGGAGCCAATCGACCTCGAACCCCTCAGTCGGGTCCGACCCGACCGCATTGACGA
The DNA here is from genome assembly GCA_013003515.1 of Acidimicrobiia bacterium. Classification (GTDB taxonomy): domain Bacteria; phylum Actinomycetota; class Acidimicrobiia; order Spongiisociales; family UBA5794; genus JABDIW01. The sequence goes on along the minus strand of JABDIW010000494.1, from coordinate 2,193 downwards.
TGCTCTCGCCACCGGCCGTTGGGTACGGCCCCCGGTTGAACCGGTTCTCGATCAGGCCGATGCCGCTCTGACCCAGAGTCTGGTTTTCGAACGTGGCAGTGTGGAGGTCACCCCAAGCCCACGACGAGACGTCGCCACCCAGGCGGTCGCGGAGATCGGCGACTGCGGCACCGAATGCCATCGCCAGCATCGTGTCGCGGTCCTCACTCCCGGAAGTCCCGGCGTCGTCCCACAGCGGATGTGCCGGCGCGTCGAGCATCACGTCGATGGCCGCAAACCATCTCGATCCGCCCTGCGGCCACAGGTCCTCGGGCAGGTCGTCGTGGAACACCGCCGCCTGAAGCTCACGCCAGAACGCCCCGAACACGGCGGCACCGGTGGAGTCGGCGTCGTTGCGAAGATCCCACCCGAGCAGCGCAGCCAGAGCCTCGAACTCGACCGACTCCGGGTCGGACCCGATCGATTCCCCGATCCGTGCCCGCTCCGGGACGAGCCGCCCGGCGTTCAGGTTGTAGGTGTCGAACTGCATAGCCGACATCGTCGGGACATCGAAGACGCCCACCGACTCCACCATGTCCACGATGCGCCGCGCCCGGTAGCCGTAGGACCAATCGTGGGTCAGCAGGTAGGGATACCCGGGCCCGACCACGGCGTTGTTGGCAGTGACGATGTATCCCTCGGGCGGGTTGAAGACGGTCGGCAGCTCATCGAAGGGGATGAAGCCGGTCCAGTCGTATGACGTGTCCCAGCCGGGCACCGGCAGCCGGCCATCTCCGGTAGCCCGGATCGGGACGTTGCCGGGTGACTGGTATCCGATGTTGCCGTCGACATCGGCGTAGACGAGGTTCTGGGACGGGACTGCAAACATCGCCGCAGCATCCCGAAACTCGTTCCAGTTCGATGCCTGGTTCATGGCGACGAGGGCCGAGAACGTCGGCACCGGCTCGAGTGCCGTCCACCGCAACGAGATGGCGTAGTCGGCGGGCAGGTCGATGCCCGCCTCGGTGTCGAAGTCCTCGAGACGGCCGAACGTGTCCGAGATGATCGGACCGTTCCTGGTCCAGCGGATCGTGAGCTCCTCGGAGTCTCCACCGGCCACCTCGACGGTCTCGGTGGTGATCGTCATGTCGTGGAACTCACCGTCGACCTCGTACCGATTCGGGTTGGCCGGGTCGAGGCGCTCGACGACGAGGTCCATGACGTCGGGCCCGAGATTGGTGAAGCCCCAGGCGACCCGATCGTTGTGGCCGATCACCACCCCCGGTGCTCCCGGGAAGGTGAACCCGGCAACCGCGTAGGGGCATCCGGCGCCCACCGGCCGGCAGTGGAGGCCGACCTGGTACCAGATGGACGGCATCTGGATCGAGAGATGCGGGTCGTTGGCGAGCAGTGGCTTGCCCGAGGCGGTGAGAGCGCCGGAGACGACCCAGCTGTTCGACCCCAACCCGGGACGGCCGCCACCGGTGACGTCGTCGATGGTGTCGGCGAAGGCCATGACCGCTGCGGCGAGGTCGGACGCACCTGCGACGGCTTCGGTTGTCGGTAGCGGAGCGATCGCGGGTCCGGCGCCCGCGGGCGAGCGGTCGCCAACGATGGTCGGGTGAGCGCCTGGATACGCCGGGTACAGCGTGTCGAGGAGCTCGGCGTCAAGGTCGTGGAGCAGGATGGCTCGATCGATCTCGGCATCCATGTTGCCCCGCAGGTCCCAGGCCATCACTTTGAGCCAGGTGAGGGTGTCGATCGGCGACCACGGCTCGGGCGTGTACGAGTGGTTGGTCAACTCGAGGATCGAGTATTCGAAGGCGAGTTCCGACGGCGACCGCGTTGCCAGGTAGGCGTTCACTCCCTCGGCGTACGCATCGAGGATCGCCCTGTCCTCGCCCGGCAGCGCCGAATACTCGTCGGTGGCGATGTCACGCCAACGGAGGGTGCGCAGGAACAGGTCGTTGTCGAGCTGGTCCTCACCGAACATCTCGGCGAGCCGCCCCGAGCCGATGTGGCGCCAGAAGTCCATCTGGAAGAACCGGTCCTGGGCATGGACCACCCCCTGGGCGAAGAACAGGTCATGACTCGTGGACGCGTAGATGTTGGGGACGCCAAAGCCGTCGCGGAGGACCTCGACTTCACCGTCGAGGCCTGGCAACCGCAGCTCGCCGGATACCTGTGGAAAGGGTCGCCGGGTCGACCAGAAGG
>JABDIW010000482.1 GCA_013003515.1 Acidimicrobiia bacterium | reverse complement strand
GTGATGTGGCGGTATTTTGCGTCGGGAATCATCGTCTTCACCTTGGCTGCCATGGCGACGAGGTCTTCCCGCCCGACGGTGTACTCGTTGGGGTCGGCGAAGATTACGTCTTCGGAGCACGACTGCTTGATGTACGGCATCAGCGCGCCCAAATCGGGTTCGTTCCACATCGCCAGGTAGGTCTCGAACACTTCCGGGATCGCTTCGCTCATGCCCCGAGGCTATCGATCTTGGCGAGCTCGACGATGTGGTCGGGCACGGTGCCGCAGCAGCCGCCGATGAGATTCACACCGCGCTCCAGCCAGCCTTGGGAGAAGGTCGCATAGTCGACTGGGTCGATGCCGCGCCACGAGTGGGCGTAGACACCGATCGGGCCTGGCCATCGTTCAAACATCACGTCGAGGCATGGGTCGACCAGATCGACGTCGGTGTGCATGATCGAGATCAGGTCGATGCCCAGACCGTCCAGTGAATCGATCGCGTCGGCGAGAAGATCGCCGCTACGAAGGGTCATGACGTTCCGGTCGGGGATCTCGCCCTCTTCGCCGCCGACGGCGAAACCCACCCAGATCGGCAGGCCGGTCGTCTTGGCGGCCTTGATGAGGCGATGCATGCGGTCGACGCTGATCATCATCTCGAGAATGATCAGCTCGGCGCCGGCGGCCGCCATGATCGCCACCTGCTCGGTTGCATCGCGTTCCAAGTCGTCCAGCGAGGGATCCTCGCCGGTGAACGACCAGTGGCTGATGCCAGCGGCCACGACGACCTCCGGGCGGTCTCCGCTGTCGCGGGCTTCGACCGCGAGCTCGACCGAGCGGCGATTGAGCGCCTCGAAATCGTCCTCCACTCCGGCGTCCCGCAACACGCCCTTGTGCGTGGCGAACGTGTTGGAAATGATGAGGTTGGCGCCGAGCCTGATGTACTCCTCGTGGACATCTCGAAGGATGTCGGGATGGCTCAGCGCGGCTCCGCCATACCAACCATCGGTGTGCTCCGGCACAC
>JABDIW010000481.1 GCA_013003515.1 Acidimicrobiia bacterium | reverse complement strand
CGATGCGGAAGGCACCCCGCTTGAACGGCTGCAACCTGCGATCCCGAGACCGGTGCCCCTCGGCGTAGACCATGATCGAGTGCCCCCGCGCCACCGCCGCGGCGACCCCGACGTTGATGGCGTCCCGGGAGGTGGCAGCAGCCTCTCGATCAACCTCGACGATGCCGATCCGTCGCATGCCGGTGGCGAAGATCGGGATCCTGAACAGCTCCTTCTTGGCCAGGTATCGGATGGGCACCGGGATCGCCAGGAACAAAAGCGGGATGTCGAAGTTGCCGAGGTGGTTCGAGGCGAACACATACGGGCCGTCTCCGAGTTTCTCGGCGCCGCGGACCTCCCAGCGGAGCGGAGCGATGAGCAAGAACCCCCGGCTCCACGACCGGATGACCCACTCCACGGCGCGGTCTGAGTTGGGGAAGAAGGTGAAGATCGCCGCCAACCCGGCCCAGAACAATGTGGCGAAGAACGAGATCGGCACGATGAACCAGGTCCAGAGCGCCCGCAGCGCCGTGATGAGCATGTCGGTAAGTTAGCTCCGCCCATGTCCCGCCTCTCGGTCGCTCAGGCCCGCCGTATCGCCATCGCTGCTCAGGGTCTCGCTGCACCGAGACCTTCGGGACGGGTCGATGTGCGCCACCTCCGCAAGGTGTTCGACCACGTCGGGACCATTCAGCTCGACTCGGTGAACGTCATCTCTCGCACCCACTACCTGGCGGTCTTTTCTCGTCTCGGGCCGTATCCGATGGACCTGATCGACGACTACGCCTGGAAGAGCGGTGAGATCTACGAGTTCTGGGGTCACATGGCGTCGCTGTTGCCGATCGACACCTATCCGGTCTTCGGGTTCCGCCGAGATCGTCGGAAGATGTGGTCCCGGGTCGAGGAGATGATCGAAGAGCACCCTGAGTACATGGAAGCAGTGCTCGAAGAGGTGCGTCTTCACGGCCCGATCTCGGTGGGCGAGCTGTCGGATCCAGGTTCGCGGACCGGCCCCTGGTGGGGGTATGGCAAGGGGAAGATCGCCCTGGAGTGGCTGTTCGCCACGGGTGCCATCACTGCCGTGCGTGACCATCGGTTCACCCGGTACTACGCCGATCCGGCGGACGTCATCGATCCCCGGCACTTCTCCCGACCCGAGCTCGATCCTGAAGAGTCGTACCGATACCTGCTCGAGGCAGGAGCGCGATCGGTAGGTGTCGGTACCGCCGCCGCCATCATCGACTACTACCGCCTCCACGCGCCCACGGCGCGTCCGATCCTGGAGGCCATGGCCGAGGATGGAACCCTCGATCCGGTCGAGGTGGAGGGGTGGAAGGGGCCTGCCTACAAGCATCCCGAGGCCATCATCCCGAGAGGGGACCGCGGTACTGCGCTGCTCAGCCCTTTCGACTCGCTCATCTGGTTCCGGGACCGCACGGAGCGACTCTTCGACTTCCATTACCGCATCGAGATCTACGTCCCCGAACCCAAACGTGTCTTCGGGTACTACGTGCTGCCGTTTCTGCTCGGCGGTGACCTGGTCGGCAGGGTCGACCTCAAGGCCGACCGCAAAGGCAAGAAGCTGCTCGTGCGCGGCACCTATGCGGAGCCCGACGTCGACCACGCCCGGGTTGCTCCTGCGCTGGCGGCCGAGCTGGAGGCGATGGCCTCCTGGCTGGGCCTCGACGACGTTTCGGTGTCCCAACGCGGTGACCTGTCGGTCGAGTTGCGGAAAGCGCTGTGAAACAGGGCTTCGTCCTTCCCTACGGCGATGCTCGCACTGCGGCTACCGCAGCTGTCGCCGCCGAGGAGGCGGGCTGGGACGGGTTCTTCGTGTGGGAGCCGGTGTGGGGCATCGATGCCTGGGTGGCGTTGACCGCAGCGGCGATGGTCACCGAGACCATCCGGCTCGGCACCATGCTCACGCCGCTGTCGCGAATGCGGCCATGGAAGATCGCATCGGAGACCGCCACCCTCGACAACCTGTCGGGAGGGCGAGTGATCCTTGCCGTCGGTCTCGGCGCCATCGACAGCGGCTTCGAGAACTTCGGTGAGGAGACCGACCTCAAGACACGAGCCGAGCTTCTCGACGAGTCACTCGACATCATCACCGGGCTCTGGGACGGCCACCCGTTCGCCTACGAGGGCACCCACTACTCGATGAACACCGAGGGGCTCCTCACACCGCCTCCTCCGGGCCCGGTCCAGCAACCGATCCCCATCTGGGTGGTCGGCGCCTGGAACCGACCCCGTTCGATGGCCCGGGCGCTGAAGTACGAAGGGATCATCCCCAACGTCATCGAGGACGAAGCCCATGTCCCCGTCACACCCGAGCATGTCGCCGATATGACCTCGTACATCGGCGGCGTTCGCTCCGAGCCCATCGAGGTCATCGCCGAAGGCCCGACTGACCCCCACGACGCTGACGATCGGCGCCGTCACAACGAGTGGGAGCTCGCCGGTGCTACCTGGTGGCTGGAGACGATGTGGGACGCGTTGGACGATGCTGATCGTGTGACGGCGCGCATCACCGCCGGACCGACTGTCCCCGCCTAGCGGATCCCCCTGTCACCAGTCGGGTTGGGGGATGATGCGGCGGGTGTGGGGTGGCGAGTTGGGGTCGATGGCGCATCCGTTGCGGTGGATGGCGATGTGGTGGTGGTACCAGCACAGCGTGGTGAGGTTCTCGGCATCGTGGGTGCCGCCTTGGCTTCTGGGTGTGATGTGGTGGACTTCGAGGCGGTAGCTGGCGGTGCAGCCTCCAATGGTGCAGCCGCCGTCGCGGCCGATGATGTAGCGGCGGAGTTTGGGGGGCACCACCCGGGTGGTGGGTCCCACTGCCAGCGGCATCCCTGAGTGGCGGTCGACCATGACCTCGACAGCGCCTTCACACAGGAGCGAGTCGAGGGTGTCGGGTCCGATACGGGGCCCACCAGTCA
>JABDIW010000455.1 GCA_013003515.1 Acidimicrobiia bacterium | reverse complement strand
GGATCCGAAGAACTGGATCTCGGCGACGGCGAGCTCATTGAACGGGGGTTGGCCCTCATATGAGGTGGCCGGGTGGGTCGACGTCACCCGCAGCGTCAGTTCGGTCGTCTCGAGGCTGGCGATGCGGATCGGAGCAGGGTCAGCAACATCCTCCAGGGTCCCGGAGATCGGCACCTGGAGGTCGTCAGAGACGATCTGGTACCCCTTGATGCGGTAGTTGCGGGTGAATCTCTCGGCGTCGGCGATGTTGACGAGGTCGATCTCGACGATCTGGACCGGCTGGAAGAACCGGAACGTGATCTCGGCATCGCGTCCCCGCAATCCCTTGTCGTTCCAGTAGGTGGCACTGTCGCCGTCGATGAGGTTGTCGGCCGGGAAGTTGTCGTATTGCGACGACGCACTGACCACCGAGGGCAGGAGCTCCTCGATCTGGATGGGAGACGTGACCGAGGTCTCGGTGGTCCCGTTGTCGCCGTTCTGGGCGACGTCGCTCGCGGCCCCATCGTCGCGAACGACGGACCATACGAAGGCGAAGAGAGCCACCACCAGGACGACCGCAGCGAGCACGCCGAGAGCCCGTGCCCCGGGTGTGGCGCGGATCAGAGGTGGCGGGGCGACGGGGAGTGGACCGGTCTCGAGTCGGGCACCACAGGCTTCGCAGTGGCGGTTACTGCCCGGATTGTGAGTGCCGCACGACGGGCAGACCACGGTCTCGGCCTGTGGTTGGCTGGTTGGAGGCGCCGCCGCCGGCTGCTCGGGCTCCTCGTCGAGGCCAAACGGCTCGAAGAGATCGTCGAACGATTCGATCTTTTTCTCGTCCATCTCGTCCCCGGGTGGGCCAGTCGTCACCGTCGGTATTGTGGCATGGATGGCCGTGATGTGTCTGATCCGGGTGGCGGAGTCCTGGTCCGCGTGGAACGCCGTAGGCGGTCTGCTTCTGGTGGCCGTGGTGGCGGTCGCCGCGATTCGTGTCACACGCCGCAGATAACTTCTGGTCATGAGCTTCGAATGTGCCTCGTGTGGCTACGCCGCCGGCAAGTGGGCGGGATTCTGTCCCCGGTGCCCGTCGTCGGATGCGCTGGTGCCGGTTTCCGCTGTCATCGCCGGCGCCGTGACCTTGTCGGATTGGTCGGCCGAGAGCCCGATGCGACGGGTCCCGAGCCTGCCCGAGGTCGACCGAGTCCTCGGCGGAGGGATGGTCGCCGGATCGGCGATCGTCATCGGGGGCGAGCCCGGCGTGGGGAAGTCGACGTTGATGCTTCAGGTCGCCGGTGCGGTCGATGGTCGGGTCGCCATCATCTCGGCTGAGGAGACCGCGGTGCAGGTGTCGGATCGGGCTCGGCGTCTCGGTATCGATGTCTCGTCCATCGCTCTCGTCGCCCAGACCTCGGTGGATGCCGCCCTCGAGGCGGCGTTGGCGACGGACCCCAGCCTGCTCGTCGTCGACTCGCTGCAGACGGTGTCCTGTGCCGATGTCGACGCTTCTGCGGGCGCCGTGACGCAGGTACGCGAGAGCGCTTCCCGGTTGGTGGGGGCCGCCAAGCGCGCCGGCGTGCCTCTGGTCCTGGTCAGCCACGTCACCAAGGCCGGTCACCTCGCCGGCCCCAAGACGGTGGAGCATCTCGTCGACGTGGTTCTGTCGCTGGAGGGTGACCCGCGCCTTGGTCTGCGTTTTCTTCGACCTCTGAAGAACCGGTTCGGACGGACCGGCGAGAGCGGTGTTCTCGAAATGACCGAGCAGGGGCTGGTGGCGGTCCCCGAGCTGTTTGCTGCCGGTGCGGCAGACCCGGCAGCCTCCGGTGCGGTCACCTTCCCCGGCGCCGACGGACGACGGGTGATCGCCATGGAGGTCCAGGCCCTGGTGGCGGCGGCGACGGGTGATTCGCCGCGCCGGTCGGCACAGGGGGTTCCCCGGTCACGCCTCGATCAGGTGATTGCGGTCCTCGATCGGCATGTCGGCATCGCCCTGTCGAGATCCGACGTCTACGTCAAGGTGTCGGGCGGCACCCGGGTGTCCGATCCGGCCATCGACCTGGCGTTGGCCGTTGCCCTCGTCTCCTCTGCCACGGACCGCCCGGCGGGCCCCATCGCAGTATGGGGCGAGATCGGCCTCACCGGCGGCGTCGAACGTGTCGCTCACGATTCCGAGCGGCGCTCGGCCGCCCGGCGCCTGGGATTGCGGACCGTCGAGCAGGCCGATGGCCCGGCCCGGCTCGCGGATGTGCTCGCAGCCGCAGGAGTGGTCGGTCAGGCGATCGGAGCCGCCGCCAGCTGACCGGGGTCCGCTAGTAGCCTCCGGAGGGTATGGCTGATCGTCCCAACCACCTCGAGTTGCTCCGGCGCTTCGCCCCCGGGACCGCGCTCCGCGATGCGGTCGACTTGATCCTCGCTCAGGGCACGGGTGCTCTGATCGTGATCGGAGGTGGTTCGGCCATCGAGGCTGTCAGCTCGGGGGGGTTCCGACTGGTCGACACCGCGTTCACGGCCCAGCGGATCGCCGAGCTCGCGAAGATGGATGGCGGGCTTGTCATCGATCGAGTGGCCGAGCGCATCCTCGCCGCCAACATCCACTTCGTTCCGGACAGCACCATTCCCACCGAAGAAACCGGAACTCGTCACCGCACAGCTCAGAGGCTTGCCGTCCAGACCAACCGCCCCGTCCTCGCGGTTTCAGACACACGGGCAACCGCCATCGTCTACGTCGGCACAGACAAACACGAGGTACAGAGCCCTGAGGCGCTGACGGCTCGAGCCAACGATGTCCTCACCTCGATGGAGCGGCTACGCCGCCGGGTCGACGATGCAGCCTTGCGGTTGACCCGCTTCGAGGTCGACGATGTGGTCGTGAACCGCGACGTGGTGCTGCTTCTGCAGCGCGCTGGTCTGGTCCGAAGGTTGAACGCTCAGCTCGCCGGCCTCATTGCCCAGCTCGGCGGCGAGGCCCAGCTCATCGAGCTTCAGGCGCGGGACCTGGTCGAGGGTGTCGATGACCTGGTCAAGACCGTTTACTCGGACTACGCAAAGCGACGCCCCCGCAACCCGGCGAAGATCCTGACGCGGCTCGACAACCTCAACCTGACCGAGCTGTACGACCCTCCGGTTGTCGCCTCTGAAGTCGAGTTGACTCCCCTCGACGGCACGGTTCGGCCCCGCGGCTTCCGAGCGCTGGAGAGGGTTCCTCGTCTGCCCGATACGGTCCGCGACGCGCTGTTGAGCCACTTCTCCGACTTCCACCAGATGCTCCGTGCTCCCCAACCCGAGTTGGCACAGGTCGAGGGAGTGGGGCGTCATCGCGCTCGCCAGCTGCGCAGCTATTTCGATCGTTTGCTCGAGAGTACGGACCTCTGGGAAGTCGAAGAGGGGTGACGGGTTAGACTCCCGGCGCCTATGGCCACCACTCCCAAGAAGACCCCTGCAAAGAAGCCGTCCACCAAGGCTGCCGCGAAGAAGGCGCCTGCCAAGGCTGCCGCCAAGAAGGCTGTAGCCAAGAAGCCTGCGGCCAAGAAGCCGCCTGCCAAGGCAGGTGCGAAGAAGGCGCCTGCCAAGAAGGCTCCTGCCAAGAAGGCTCCGGCCAAGAAGGCTCCGGCGAAGAAGGCGCCGGCGAAGAAGGCGCCTGCCAAGGCAGGTGCGAAGAAGCCTGCGGCGAAGAAGGCTGCGGCCAAGAAGGCTCCGGCGAAGAAGCCTGTAGCCAAGAAGCCTGCTGCCAAGAAGCCTGCTGCCAAGAAGG
>JABDIW010000453.1 GCA_013003515.1 Acidimicrobiia bacterium | reverse complement strand
AGGGTGAACCCCCGCTCGGTGGCGATCTCCTCGGTCAGGTCGACGGGGAACCCGTAGGTGTCGTGGAGCTTGAACGCAGTCTCTCCGGAAACCTCGTCTCCGGCGTCGAGTCCCTCGAGCTCGGTGTCGAGCAGCTGGTGACCCGAAGACAGGGTGCGACGGAATCTGACCTCCTCGCGCTCTGACATCTCGAGGATGAAATCGGCCTTCTCGGCCAGCTCGGGATAGCCGTCTCGCATGATTCCGATCGACGTTTCCACGAGCTTGGGCACGATGGGGTCCTCCACGCCGAGCAGGTAGGCGTGGCGAACGGCTCGGCGCAGCAGGCGGCGCAGCACGTAGCCGCGGCCTTCGTTGGACGGCACCACGCCGTCGGCGATGAGCATGGTGAGGGACTTCCCGTGGTCACCGAGGATGCGGAGGCTGACGTCGGTCTCGGGCCGTGCCCCGTACGTGATGCCACTGGCGGTCTCGGCAGTGGCGATGACGGGGCGGAGGAGGTCGGTGTCGAACAGGGAATCGACGCCCTGCAGCAGCGTGGCGACCCGCTCCAACCCGGCTCCCGTGTCGATGTTGCGGGCCGGGAGGTCCCCGACGACGTGATATGGCTCGTCCTGCACGTTCTGCATGAAGACCAGGTTCCAGAACTCGACGAACCGTTCCTCGTCGACGACCGGGCCGCCGTCGGGCCCGTACTCAGGGCCCTTGTCGTAGAAGATCTCCGATGAGGGGCCACACGGCCCGGGAACACCCATTTGCCAGAAGTTGTCGCGGTCCCTTCGCTGCAGCCTGGCTTCAGGGATGCCGACTGCATCGAGCCAGATCTCGGCGGCATCGTCATCGGTGTGATGGACCGTGTACCAAAGGCGATCAGGGTCGAGTTCGAGGTGCTCGGTGATGAACTCGTAGGCCCAGGCGATCGCCTCCGGCTTGTAGTAGTCGCCGAAAGAGAAGTTGCCGAGCATCTCGAAGAAGGTGGCATGGCGTGCCGTTGTCCCCACGATGTCGATGTCGACGGTTCGTGCGCACTTCTGCGACGACACGGCCCGCACGTACGGCGGGGTCTCCTCGCCGAGCAGGTACGGCTTGAACGGCACCATCCCGGCATTCGTGAGCAGCAGTGTCGGGTCGATCGGGATCAACGACGCCGAGGGCACTTCGGTGTGGCCGCGCTCGACGAAGAAGTCGAGGAATCGCCTCCGGATCGTGCTGCCATCCATGAAGCGAGAGGTTAGGCGTCGCCGAGGAGGCGACGGCAGGCATCGGCCAGCTCGTCCTGGTCGACGACGTGCGAATCACCCGTGGCGAGGACCTTGATCTGAGCGGTCTCGTCGTCCCACTCGGTGTCACCGATGATGACCGCGAGCGTGTGGCCGCGGCGATCGCCGTACTTGAGTTGAGCTCCGAGTTTGCGCGCCTCGGGGTACAGCTCGACTCCGACTCCGGCGCGCCTCAGGCCGGCGACGACGGCGAGGTGCTCCGATCGGCGGCTGTCGTCGAACAACGTCATCAAAACCGGAGCGGACGTCCTGGCGGACGACTCCGGGGACAGCTCTTCGAGCGCGGCCAGAAGGCGATCCACACCCAGTGACGCACCGACACCGGGGAGCCGCTGGTTTGTGTACAGAGACGCCAGGTCGTCATACCGACCTCCGGAGCACACGCTCCCGATGTCGGGCAGGTCGTCGAGAACGGTCTCGTACACGGTCCCGGTGTAGTAGTCGAGTCCCCTGGCGATGCCCATGTCGAGCACGATGCGCCCCGGTTCGACCCCGGCAGCCTCGACACCTGCCATGAACTGGCGAAGCTCGTCGATTCCGCGTGCTCCGAGCTCGGAGTCCCCGACGTCGACCTGGTCGAGGATGTCGGATCCGCCGCTGAGGGCGGCCAGATCGACGAGAGCGTTCGCGTCGGATTCAGGGATGCCCACGGTTGCGACCAGATCGCTGCGAACGGCGTCGGGTCCCACCTTGTCGAGCTTGTCGAGGGAACGCAGCACTCCTGTCGCCTGGTCGGTGAGGCCCCTGGCTTCGAGGAGTCCGTTGAGGAGCCGCCGGTTGTTGATGCGAACGGTGAACCGCTCGATGCCGAGCGCCGTCAGCAAATCGTGGATGACCAGTGCGGTCTCGATGTCCGACACCACCGATTCGGTGCCGATCGTGTCGAAGTCGCACTGCATGAACTCGCGATAGCGGCCTCGCTGCGTGTTCTCCCCGCGCCAGACCGAACCGATGTGATAGCGCTTGAAGGGTGTTCCCAGCTCTCCGATGTGCTGAGCGGCGTACCGGGCGAGAGGCACCGTGAGATCGAACCGCATGGCGACGTCCCGCCCCCCGTTGTCGGTGAACCGATACAGCTGCTTGTCGGTTTCGTCGCTGCCCTTCCCCATGAGGATCTCGGTGTACTCGAGCGCTGGCGTGTCGATGGGCACGAACCCGTATGACCGGAAGACGGTGCGCGCCGTCTCGAAGACGGCTTCGCGCTGCAGTTCGGCCTCGGGAAGGAAATCGCGGAAGCCCTTGAGTGTGCGGGGTTGGATGCGGTCGGCCATCGTCAGCGCGTGGCAGCACCGTCGCCGTTGCTGGCGGGCCGGGAGGTTCCGATGAGCTCGGCGA
>JABDIW010000356.1 GCA_013003515.1 Acidimicrobiia bacterium | reverse complement strand
GCAACAACCCGTCCAGCGAGGGAGACACCCGCTTGCGGATGAGCCTTGTCGATGATGCAACCGGTCGAGGGGTCGAACCCGCCCCAGAAGCTGAGCGGGGCGTCTAGTTTCACGAGACTGCCGGTGGCCGTGCCGGGGACGATCGGTTCGCCGATGATCTCCGCCGTCATCGCACCACCTCACCGTCGATTGCAGCCCCTACACAGTCGTTCAGGCTCCCGAAGGCGACATCGACGTCGAGGATTCCGGGCGCGTAGTACGCCCATTTCGCCGAGTTCGTCATGACGAGACCCTCCACGCCAGCAGGACGCGGCGTGTAGTACGTGCATGTGTCTAACACGATCTGAACGCCCGCGTCGCCGAGTTGATCGTGCCAGCCCCGCAGCTTGATCTCGGTGGCCACCGCTCTGCTGGTGGTGACCAACATGGTGACGTTGGGATGCACCTGTCGTCCGCCGAGCGCATGCACCAGATCGCTGAACTCGGCCACGGAGAAGTGTGGCGTGCCCAAGCACACGGCGTTCAGCTTGCCCGCGCCCGTCGATAACGAGGCCCGCGTCTCGGCCAACATCGCTTCATCGATACGGGTCTCGTCGTGGGCCGCGACACCACCGAGGGCCTCGGCCAGCGTCGACGCCTCGGGAGTGATGCCGACGACGTGAAACATCTCGACGGAACCCGCCGTGGCGCCAGCCGCAGCGATTGCCTTCAGCTCGTCTTCGGTCGCCGCCGGCAAGCCCTCGATCACGGGGATGGCGGTGCCTGCCTCTCTGCCCAGGATGATACCGAGAACATGCGGGAACGTAGGGTCGGCGAGGCTTTCGTCCGGCAGGTCAACCAGGCGAAACACATGGGTCCCAATACGCCCCTCATCGGTGTGGAGCCCGGCCAGCGGCACCCGCCCGACCAGCGCCGCGCTGATGTCGAGCATGTCGCCGTACTTGTTTGTGCGGGCTCCTAGAACGGAGTTGAAGAAGGACACGGCGTTGGATTCAGAGCCCACGATGTGCTGGCCGAACGCCGGACGAGCCTCATCGTGTTGATACGGCGCGCAGCTCCACATGGGGGTGCAACCGAGCTGCTCGTAGATCTCCATGAGCCGGCCGGCGCCTTCAACCTCCGTTGGCGTCTGCTGCTCGGGTCGCACGCTGGGAGAGCCGCAGTCGATCAGGCTGGCGTTCGTGTGGGTGGGCACGGCGAGTGTGACGTCGTTGGCCAGGAGGAACTCGGCAAAGTCGAGCGACATCCGGCCCGAATAGTGACACGAGTTGATGTGGGCAAAGTCGACAGGGACCAGGTCGGACACTCCGGCGACGCGGGCGGCCGCAACGACCAGTTCCATCGCCAGCTGCATGGCGGCACCGTCCGCTCCAGAGAGCCAACGCTGTTCCTGTTCGGTGAGGTTCATCCGGCGCTTACACGCTGCGTGGATAGAGCGTCTCGGTGTGGCCGTCCACTCCGACGATCTGTCCGGAGATGTGGCGCCCGTAGTCGCTGCACAGGAACACGATGAGGTCCGCTATCTCCTCGGGATCCACATAACACTGCATCGAGGTGCCGATCGCATAGAGCTTGCGGACGTACTCGGGGTCAAGATCGTCGACTTCGGCGTGGCCCGCGATCACTCGCTCCATGCGGTCGCCGTTGACGTTGCCGGGCACGATGCCGTTGACGCGGATGTTGTCAGGGCCGAGCTCCATGGCCAACGTCTTCGTGAAGCCGGTCACCGCCCACTTCGCGGCGGCATACGGCGATCGGGTCGGATATCCGAGGATCCCCGCACCCGAGACCAGGTTGATGATGACGCCATGCTGTTGGGTCTTGAAGACAGGGGCGACCCGCCGAGCGCAGAAGAACTGCGCATCGATGCAGACCGCCATGCAGTGTCGCCATTCCTCGTCGGTCACGTCTTCCACCAACTTGGTCGGCCCGGCAACACCGGCGTTGTTAATCATGAAGTCGAGGCCGCCGGGAAGGATCTCATCGAAGATCGCATCGAGTTGGGCGGAATCGGTGACGTCACATTCCCAGGTCCGGATCCCCTCGGGCAGCGTCGCCAGTCCGGTCGGGTCGATGTCACAGGTGAAGACCTCTGCGCCGAGCGCATGCATCGCCAGAGCGGTCTCCCGCCCCATGCCGTCGCCGCCCGCGGTGATGAAGGCTCTTTTCCCTTCGAGTGAAATCTGCATGGCGGTTACTCCTGATCGTCGGATTCGGGGATTGGGTCGAACGTGTGGGCGAGCAGGTCATTGAAGAACGGAAGACTTCGTTCGTAGAACTCAAGCAGGCGGGGTGAGTCTTCCAATGGGGCGTAGTCGGTCTTTGGCTTGACGATGCCGGTGCTCTGGCGCAGCTGATCGTGCCACGGGCCGGTGC
>JABDIW010000347.1 GCA_013003515.1 Acidimicrobiia bacterium | reverse complement strand
TCGCCGATGGGTACCCACACGAGATGCGGGCCGCCGACTACGACGACTGGATCACCGAGACCACCACCGAGGACGGCCGCACCCTCCACGGGCTCAACGGCGACATCCTGGTGTGGAACCCGGTGACCCGTCGTCGCCACGAGCTGACCTCGATGGGGGTGCGGGTGACCAAAGAGACGCTGGTCGCCCAGATGGAGATGGCCGGGCTCCAGGACGACCTGGCGCTGCCGTATCACCAGGCGATCCTCAACGATGAGATCCCGCTGAGTATCGGTGGCGGCATCGGCCAATCCCGCACCTACATGTACCTGCTGCGCAAGGCGCACCTCGGCGAGGTCAGTGTGACGATCTGGCCCGATGAGCTGCATCGGATATGTGAAGAGCGGAATATCTACGTGCTCAGGTAGTCGGTAGTTCCTTGTCGATGGTCGATGGTCGCCAGTCGCCAGTCGCCAGTCCCTTGCTGGTAGCTGGCAGCTGGTAGCTGGTAGCTGGTAGCTGGCAGCCGGTTGCCTGGCTAGTTTCGGCTGGGTGACCGTCGACGAGGACCCGAACCGTGGCTGAGACGCTGGTGGAGCTGGCTGCGGTCGCCGCGGAGTGCACGCGGTGTGAGCTGTCGAAGGGGCGCACCAACGTGGTGTTCGGTTCCGGTGACCGCGACGCCCGGGTGATGTTCATCGGGGAGGGACCGGGGGAGCAGGAGGACCTGCAGGGTCTTCCGTTCGTCGGCAGGTCAGGTCAGTTGCTCACTCAGCTGCTTGGCGAGATCGGACTGGAGCGTGACGACGTGTACATCGCCAACGTCGTGAAGTGCCGCCCACCCGGGAACCGGGATCCTCGGCCCGACGAGATCGACGCCTGCAAGGGGTATCTCAAGGAGCAGCTGCGTCTCATCGATCCGGTCGTGGTCGTGACCCTGGGCAACTTCTCGTCCAAGCTGTTGCTGCGCACCACGACGGGTATCACTCGCCTCCGTGGCACCGCCTATCCGTGGTGGCACCGGTGGCTGGTGCCGACCTTTCACCCGGCTGCCGCACTGCGCGGCAACCCCAAGGTCCTCGCCGCGATGCGGGAGGATCTCCAGCGAGTCGCCGACCTGCTCGAGCAGGGCCCTCCCGAGGAGGAACCGACGACGGCGACTCCAGGAGACGAGTCGGCAGACGACTCCGACACCGAACAGCTCGGTCTCTTCGGCTGACTGAGAAGCCCGTAAGATCGTCCCGTCATGATCACGTGCCACAGCAGCTCCGATGCAGAGACGCTCGCCCTGGGACGAAGGCTCTCCGGCCTTCTCCGTGCCGGCGATGTCGTGCTGCTCGAGGGCAGCCTCGGTTGTGGCAAGACCCGGTTCGTGGCCGGCGTTGCCGAGGGGCTGGGTGTCGACCGCCGGGTCACCAGCCCGTCGTTCGTCATCGTCCAGGAGTACGACGGGTTCATCCCCATCGTCCACGCCGATGTCTACCGGCTGGGATCCACCGGCGAGTTCGCGGACCTGCAGATCCCCGACCTCGCTGCAGACGGGGTCTTGCTCATCGAGTGGGGCGATGCCGTCGAGCAGTCGGTGCCGGCGGATCACCTCGTCGTCCGTTTCGAGGTCACCGGGGACACCGACCGCACCATCTCGTTCATTCCCCGGGGAACCTGGGCGAACCGTGCCCTCACCGACGTGGTGACGGCATGAAGATCCTCGCCATCGAGACCGCCACTCCGGCCAGCTCCGTCGCCATCGGGACGGGGACCACGCTCGAGGCAATGTCCCTACAGGTGAACCGCCGGGGTCACGTCGGTTTCCTCGTCCCCGCCATCGACTTCTGCTTCCGACAGGCCGGGTGGGCACCAACCGACGTGGACGTCGTCGCCGTCGACATCGGGCCCGGCCCGTTCACCGGGATCCGTGCCGGCATCTCGACTGCCCAGGCGATCGCAGCAGCGATCGGGGCGCCGCTCGTCACCGTCGGGTCGCTGACCGCGTTGGCTCTTCGCGCCGCCACCGGGCGCCGCCGCATCTGGCCAGTGGTCGATGTGCGTCGGGGGCAGGTCGCCACGTGCCCGTATCGGCCAGTGCCGGGCGGAGTGGTGCGAGACGGCATGCCCGAGGTGGTCACACCGGAGGAGTTCGCCGCCCTGGTCGACTCGGGTGGAGACGATGCCCTGGTGGTGGGCGACTGGCAGGTGCTGCCCGAATCCGTGCTGCGCGGTCTTCACAGGGTCAAGACGGGCAGGCCCCGGTACCCGTCCGCCGATGTCCTGCTGGAGATCGCCGCGCTCAAGGCAGGCGCCGACGAGTTTGCCGGCCCCGAAGACGTTCGACCCCTCTACCTGCGCGAACCCGATGCTCAGATCAACTGGACCGACATTCGGGAGGAGGGCGTATGGCCCGGAGCAACGTCGTGACCGCTCCCGCCGTTCGGTCGATGACGAGCGACGATCTGTCGCGTGTTCTCGAGCTGGAGGAGTCGACGTTCCCGCAGCCCTGGTCGCCGGGTGTCTTTCGGGACGAGCTGGCGCTCGACAATCGGCGATACATGGTCGCGGAGGCCGACGATCGGCTCCTCGGCTACGCCGGGCTCATGCTGTTGGGCGAAGACGCCCACGTCACGACCATCGCCGCCGCGCCGGATGCCCGGGGCCTTCGGCTGGGGACTCGCCTGATGCTGGAGCTGGCAGAGCTGGCAATGGCGTCGGGTGCCCGTCATCTCACTCTCGAGGTCCGCATGTCCAACGAGCGGGCCCGCGATCTCTACCGCCGCTTCGGGTTCGCTCCGGTCGGTCTCCGCAAGAACTACTACCGCAACGAAGACGCGCTCGTGATGTGGGCGACCGACATCGACACACCCGAGTACGCAGCGCGTCTCGCCGAGATCCGGGCATCGCTGGGGGCCGACGATGAGTGACGGCCTGATCCTCGGGATCGAGACATCGTGTGACGAGACGGGAGTCGCCGTGGTCCGGGGCCGTGAGGTTCTGGCATCGGTGCTGGCAACCCAGACCGAGGACCACTCGCGCTTTGGCGGCGTCGTCCCCGAGGTGGCGGCTCGCGCCCACGTCGAGGCGATCCGCCCCCTCGCTCACCTGGCGCTCGCCAAGGCCGGCGTGCACTCCGACCAGCTCGATGCAGTTGCGGTCACCAGGGGACCGGGTCTGTCCGGGGCGTTGATGGTGGGCGTCGCCTTCGCCAAGGCGTTGGCATGGACCCTGGGGAAGCCGCTCATTCCCGTCGACCACATGGAGGGGCACCTGATGGCACCTCTCATCGAGCACGAGGCCTATGCGGGTCCTGCGGTCGCCGTTCTTGCTTCCGGCGGTCACAGCCAGATCGTCCACGTCCGGTCGTTCGGGGACTACGAAGTCCTCGGCAGCACCATCGACGACGCAGCCGGTGAAGCGTTCGACAAGCTGGCGCGGTTCATGGGGCTCGGGTACCCGGGGGGCCCTGCCATCGACGAGGCTTCTCAGAACGGCGACCCGGATGCGGTCACGTTCCCGAGGGCCCTGTCCGATCGCCCGTTCGACTTCTCGTTCTCAGGGTTGAAGACGTCGGTGGTCACCTACCTGGAGAAGGCGAAGGCAGCGGGATCGCTGCCCCCGGTTGAGGATGTTGCAGCCTCGATCCAGGAAGCCATCGTCGACGTCCTCGTCGACAAGACGTTCAATGCGGTCCGGGAAACCGGAGCACGGGCGGTCGCCGGCGGGGGAGGCGTTCTCGCCAACCGCCGCCTGCGGGAACGACTGGCGGCCCGTGCCGATGCCGAAGGGGTCGAGCTGTATCTGCCGACTCCGGCCTACTGCACCGACAACGGGGCGATGATCGCCGTCGCTGCGGTCCGCCATCTCGATGAGGGCGGCGCCGCACTGGACATCGACGTCGACCCTGGGCTCTCGCTCGCCTAGTCGGCGCTGCGGCGTACGCTCCCCCCATGCGTGGTGCGCTCACCATCGTCCGCTACCGAGGCATCGATGTCACCGTCGATCTCGGCCTCGGCCTCTTTGCCGCCTTGATGACGTACGCCATCAATCTCGACTTCGGAAACGCGTTCCCTGATCTCTCCGGGCGGATCCGTCTCGGCATCGCCGTCGCCGTCGTGGTCCTGT
>JABDIW010000385.1 GCA_013003515.1 Acidimicrobiia bacterium | reverse complement strand
GACGTACCCGGAGCCCGCCGGTGTCTCGATCGAAGTCATACACGACGAGAGCATTGTCGAGCTCGTTGACGCCGAACATCACCGGCGCGTTGGGATGAAACGCCACATGACGCGGACCCGCCCCCGGCAATGTGGCAACCCCGGTTTGATACGTGAGGCGGCCGCCGACCTCATCGAAGCCGTACACGAGAATCCGATCGATCCCCAGATCGGCAGCGACGACGAACCGGCCGCCGGGGCTGAACAGCGCACAGTGGGCGTGAGGTCCCTCCTGCCGTGACTCGTTGGGACCGCGCCCGCCATGCTGGACCTCTGAGGACACCTCACCGAAATCCCCCGCCGTCACCGGCAGGACCACGACATTGCCGGTGCCGTAGTTGGCGGCAGCCACCCACCTGCCCGTGGCATCGATCGAGAGGTGACACGGGTAGTCACCGTTCGTGGCACCGGCGCCCAGGAGCTCGAGTTGTGGGGGCCAACCGGTGAGCCGAAAGGCGTGGACTGACCCCGTGCTTCTGCCCGTTTCGCCCACGGCCAACAGCAGGTCGTCGCGGACTGCGAGGAAGGAGGGGTTCTCGACGCCACTAAACGCTCCGACGATCTCGAAGGTGCCGGACGTCTCGTCGAACTCGAGTGCGTAGATGCCTGGTTCTTCTGCGGCGGCATAGGTGCCGACGTACGCCCGGGTCACGCGACGGCCTCGACCAGCTTCGTCCCTGTCACGGTGTCCAGAGAGTCCCATCGGGCCAGCGAGCCTGGGTCCATTGGATCGGCGCCAGCTGGATCGGGTACTTCGCAGCCAGTTCCTCGTCGATGTCGATCCCCAGACCGGGCTGGTCGTTGGCCCAAAGGTATCCGTCGCGGAGCTCGGGAGTGCCCGGGAACACCTCGGCCAGCGGTTCCGGGAACCCGATCACTTCCTGGATCCCGAAGTTGTGGGCAGCGAGGTCGAGGTGGAGGTTGGCGGCGTGCCCCACGGGAGAAACGTCTCCGGGTCCGTGCCAGGCGGTGCGGACTCCAAAGGCCTCGCCGAGGGCGGCGAGCTTGCGGGCCGGGGTCAACCCACCGATCTGGGAGATGTGGGTGCGGATGAAGTCGATGAGCTGTTCGGTGATCAGCGACCGCCACTCCAGCGGATGGTTGTGGAGCTCCCCCATCGCGATCGGTGTCACCGACTGGCTTCGGAGCTTGCGGAACCACTCGATCTGTTCCGGTGGCAACGGGTCCTCGAGGAAGAACAGCCGGTGTGGCTCGAGGGCCCTTGCGAGGCGGATGGCGTCGATCGGGGCGAGTCGCTCGTGAACGTCGTGGAGCAGGAACAGCTCGTCACCGACGTGGGCGCGAACGTGGTCGAACAGTTCCACGACCGAACGGGCGTACCGGTCCGGGTCGTAGTACACACCCGGGAAGGCTCCACCGTCTGGGCTCGAGGCTGTCGCCCCGGTGGACTCGTCGGCCTTGCCCGCTCCGTACCCTCCCATCTGGCAGCGGACAGCAAGGTGGCCCTCCTCCTGGTACCGCTGCACCGCTTCGAGGACTTCACCCGGTTCCCCACCGTCGGCGTGCCGGTAGACCATGGCGGCCTCCCGAGCCTTCCCTCCGAACAGGTCGTACACGGGCATCCCGGCGACCTTGCCCTTGATGTCCCACAGCGCCATGTCCACACCGCTGATCGCGTTGTTGAGAACCGGGCCGTTGCGCCAGTACGAGTTGACGTACATCAGGTGCCAGAGGTCTTCGATGTTCGCCGGGTCCCGACCGGCCAACAGCGGCGCGAGATACTCGTCGACCGCCTGGGCAACCAGGGTGGGACGCTGGGTGAACGTGGCACACCCCACGCCGAACAACCCCGGATCATCGGTATCCACCTTCACGATGACGAGGGCGATCCCGGCAGGGGCGGTGAGGATCGATCGGACGTTGGTGATGGTGGTCATGTCGTCCCCTCGTTGTCGTTGTGTACCCAACCCAGGATGTCCTCGGCCCTCGAGCAATCGAAGAACCCGCGATTGCCCGCCAGGTCTCCACGGACCGGTACGTCCGGGTAGTGCTTGTCCCGGAGCTCGAGTGACGGTGTATCCGACATCGTGTCCGGAGCGACGATGTAGAACCGCTCGTGGCCGACAAAGTCGGTGGTGACACCGGCCACGAACGCACGTGCGCTCGCCGCGGCGAGGGTGTAGCCCCAGAGCTGTCGCTCCACGGCTCCTTCGGGGAGGGACAACCAGCGCCGCGTGTCCCCGCGCTCGTCCACGATCCCGTGGAGGCGGAGGCTCGCCACCGACATGCGTGGGTGACTCCGGACGATGGCATCCGCCTGCTGTTCGCACTCCCACTTGGACAGGCTGTACGGGTCCTCCGGGTAGGCCGGGTGCTCTTCGTCCAGCGGGAAGTAGTCGTAGCGCGGTTCGCGGCTGAATCGGCCTCCGATGGCGTTGACGCTCGACGCCTGACTGACCTTCTCGATGTCCAGCTCGGCAGCGGCGCGAAGGGCGTTGTAGCTGGCAACGACGTTGTTGTTGTGGACCACGTCGTCGGGATCTCGACCCGGCCCGTTGATCGCAGCGAGGTGGATCACTGCATCACATCCCTCAAACGCTCCGACCACCGCACCGAAGTCGTTCATGTCGACCTGAAGAGACGAGGACACCGATGCCGCACCATCGGTGGGCATCCGATCGATGGCGACCACCGAGTGGCCAGCGGCGGCGGCAGCCTCGACGACGGCCGTACCGACCCGGCCGCCTGCTCC
>JABDIW010000332.1 GCA_013003515.1 Acidimicrobiia bacterium | reverse complement strand
TCCCGGTAGAGAGCCACGGCCTTGAGGCCCAGCTCCCACGACTTCGAGTACGACTCTTCGATGTCTTCGATGGTCGCCTCGTTGGGGAGGTTGATCGTCTTCGAGATCGCTCCCGACAGGAACGGCTGGGCGGCGGCCATCATCCGCACGTGGCCGAGGTGGTGGATGAACCGCTCGCCATACCGGCCGTTGCGGTTGGCCGTGTCGAACACCGGCAGGTGCATCGGGTCGAGCCCCGGTGCGCCCTCGATGGTCTGGCGACCACAGATGATGTCGTTGGCCTCCAGCACCTGCTGAGGGCTGAACCCGAGACCGGCGAGCAGATCGAAGCCCTGAGCCTCGTACTGGTCGGCGGTGAACCCGAGCCGCTCCATCGTCTCCACCCCCAGCGTCCACTGGTTGAAGGCGAAGCCGAGCTCGAACACGCCGGGCAGCGTCGCCTCGATCTTGGCGAGATCGTCGGGCGTGAAGCCCTTCTGCGCCAGGGTCTCGGTGTTGACGTGCGGTGCGCCCTCGAGGCTCGAGGTGCCCACCACGAAGGTGAGGATGCGGTCGATGTCGTCGTCGGTGTATCCGAGACGGCTCAACGCAGGGGCGATCGACTGGTTGGCGATCTTGAAGTAGCCGCCGCCGGCCAGCTTCTTGAACTTCACCAGTGCGAAGTCGGGCTCGACGCCCGTCGTGTCGCAGTCCATCTGCAGACCGATGGTGCCGGTGGGGGCCAGCACCGTGACCTGGGCATTGCGGTAGCCGTGGCGCTCGCCGCCGATGACAGCGTCGTCCCAGGCCTGGCGGGCTGCCTCGAGCATGTCGGCCGGAGCGGTCTCCTCGTCGATGCCCATCACGAACGTGGAGACCCCCTCGAAGTCGTCCTGCGAGTCGTCGTAGGCGGCGTGGCGATGGTTGCGGATCACCCGCAGCATCGAGTCGCGGTTCTCCTCGAACTTGGGGAACGGCCCCACCACCGACGCCATCTCCGCCGAGGTGGCGTAGGCGATGCCGGTGAGGATGGCGGTGAGCGACCCGGCGATGGACCGGCCCTCGTCGGAGTCGTAGGCGATGCCGGAGCGCATCAGCAGGGAGCCGAGGTTGGCGTAGCCGAGGCCGAGGGTGCGGTAGTCGTAGCTGCCCTGAGCGATCTCCTTGGACGGGAAATGCGCCATCGTCACCGAGATTTCCAGGACCATCGTCCAGATCCGGATGGCGTGACGGTACGAGTCGAGGTCGAAGGCCCCGGTGGCGTCGTTGTAGAACGTGCCGAGGTTCAGGCTCGCCAGGTTGCACGCCGTGTTGTCGAGGAACATGTACTCCGAGCACGGGTTCGAGGCCCGGATCTCGCCGTCGGCCGGGCAGGTGTGCCATTCGTTGACGGTGCTGTGGAACTGCACGCCGGGGTCGGCGCACTGCCACGCCGCATCGGCGATCTGGTGCCACAGGTCCTTGGCCTTGACCGTGCGGAACACCTCGCCGTTGTAGCGGCCGATGAGATCCCAGTCATCGTCGTTCAGGACGGCCTCGACGAACTCGTTGGTGAGACGCACCGAGTTGTTGGAGTTCTGACCCGCAACGGTGGCGTAGGCCTCGCCGTTGAAGTCCGAGGAATAGCC
>JABDIW010000383.1 GCA_013003515.1 Acidimicrobiia bacterium | reverse complement strand
TCCTCGTCGATGCCAGAGACCTCGATCGGGGCGAAGACGTAGCGGTGGCGGCATCAGGCATCACCATGTGTTCGGTGGCGGAGGTTGCCGGCGCCGTCGACGACAGGACGCCCCTGTATGTGCATGTGGATGTCGACGTCGTCGATCCCGAGGACATGCCGGCCGTCAACTACCCGGCACCGGGGGGCCCTTCTCTGGAGATGGTCGCCTCAGCGGTCGCGGACCTCGCTGCGATGGGCCGGGTCGTCGCGTTCTCGATCTCGTCGTGGAATCCGGAGTTGCGGGGTGCTGAAACGGCGGCAGCGGCAACGCTGCAGATCGCTCAGCCGTTCCTGCCCTGATCCCAGCACGGGCTGAGGCGTGATCGGTACCATCGATTCATGACCACCTTGCTTCCCCGCAAGACCCTTCCCCGGCATGTCACCGTGGTTGTCACTCCGGCCGCAGAGATGGCCCTCGCTCACCGCGAGGTGGCGCTGGTCGCCGAACTCGAGGTGCTGTTCAGCTGCCTGGTTCGCAAGCGTGTCTCGTTCCGTGATGAAGCTCCGGGTGAGCACACCTGGATCGCTGCACCGGGCCTCCACATCGCATTACGCCCCGTCGTCTACGACGGGTGCCGCGGTGAGACTCCGAATGGACCGCCACCGGTGATGGACTTCGATGTCGCCGATCCCGAGGCTCTGCTGCCCCGCTCGATCCGCATCGACTTCCACGACGGCCGATGGCAGGGCAGTTTCGACTTCGCCTGATCTACCCGTCGATGACGAGCACGTGGGTGGCGTAGAGACCTGAACCTCGCGGCTCGGTGGTGGCTGTGAGGAGCTCCAGGTCGACATCTCCGATGACGCGATCGGAATCGAGCAACGGGTCCCCGGAGAAGTAGATCTGGGTTGTCAGCAACGCGATCTCGCCGTCGAGGACCTTGATGTGCAGGTGTTTGGGGCGATTCTCGTAGTTGAGCGGTTCCACGGTCCGGAACCGCCACAGCCCGTCCTCGTCGGTGACAGAGGTGCCGAAGTACTGGAAGTTCTGATCGAGAGGCTCTCCATCGAAGTCGGGGTGGAGATAGAGGCCCTCTGCGTCGGTTTGCCACAGTTCGATGATCGCCCCTGCGATCGGTATCGCCGCAGTGTCGACAAGGAGACCTTCGATGGTCAGCTCGGTGCCCGCCGGCGCTCCGGATGCTCCGGTGAGTTCGTACAGATCGTTGTCGGTGTCGGTGGGCTTGATCGGCGGGTAGTAGGGGCCTTCGGCCTGAGCCGGTGTCGGATCGAGGGGAGGCGCCAGTCGTGAGAGCAGGTCCGTGGCGATCGAG
>JABDIW010000322.1 GCA_013003515.1 Acidimicrobiia bacterium | reverse complement strand
ACCTGACCATTGGTCACAACCCAAGGTGTCACGACCACGGAGGTCCGGGGAGGGGGCCTTGGCCCCTAACAGTCACCAGCTACCAGTCATCAGTCGACAGCAGGAAACTGCTGACTATCGACTTGCGACTATTGACGGCGCAGCCGAAGGCTGCGCCCTACAGCCCGATCCCCGACGCCACGGATTTCGTGAGGTCGGCGAGGTGGGCGGCGATGCCGGGGAAGAACCCGAGCACGACCACGGCGACACCGGTGATGCCGAGGGCGAGACGCAGCGACGGGACCGGCTCTATGTCGCCGGCGTCCACATCGGCCGGCGCCCGATCCATCCACGCTGCCTTGACCACGCGGGCGTAATAGAAAAAGGCGATGACCGCGTTGATCACTGCAATCACGGCGATCGAGTTGCCCCAGCCGCCACCCACGGAGATCGCCGAGCGGAACACCACGAACTTGGCAAACCAGCCACCGAGCGGCGGGATCCCGGCCAGAGAGAAGAAGAAGACGGCCAGCAGCGCCGCCATCCCCGGGGCATACCCGAAGAGACCCCGCCAATCGTCGATCTCGGCTGACCCGATCCGCTTCGACACGGCGATCACCACGGCGAATGCCCCCAGGTTCATGACCGCGTAGATCAAGAGGTAGGCCACCGTGGCGAAGAACGCCGTCTCCAGCTGTTCGCCGTTGGCTGCCGCTGCAGCGCCGAACGGGACGAGCATGAACCCGGCCTGTGCGATCGACGAGAAGCCGAGCAGGCGGACGAGGTTGGTCTGACGGAGAGCGATGATGTTGCCGACGGTCATCGACGCCGCGGCCAGGATCCACAGGAACGGTCCCCACAGATCGGCGAGGTCGCCAAAGGCGAGGTAGGTCATCGACAGCAGGCCGACGAACCCCGCCGCCTTAGAACCTACAGACAGATACGCCGTCGCCGGCGTCGGTGCGCCCTGGTACGTGTCCGGCGTCCAGAAGTGGAACGGCACGGCCGACACCTTGAACGCAAAACCGAGCAGGACGAACAGGACACCGACGGTCATCAGCGGCGAGTCGACGGCACCCGCTGCGACCCTGATGCCCTCGAACGTGATCTCGCCCGTCATGCCGTACACGAGCGACATGCCAAACAGCAGGATCGCTGCCGAGATGACTCCGATGAGGAAGAACTTGATCGCCGCCTCGTTGGACCGCGCATCACCCTTTCTCCATCCCGCCATCAGGAAGGTCGGCCCCGTGACCAGCTCGAGAGACACGAAGATCGTGATCAGGTCTCGTGACGAGGCCATCGCCACCGCACCGAGAACCGAAGCCAGGAGCAGGAAGTAGAACTCGCCCTCCCAGAATCGATCGGCTTCCAGATACCCCACCGACAGCAGCAGAGCGATGAACGCCCCGACGATGAACAGGCCCTTGAGCACCAGCGAGTAGGTGTCGACGACGTAGCCGCCGTCGAGCATCACCCGCGCATCTGCCGTGCAGAAATCGAGCGACTCACAGAACCCCAGCGTCAGCAGGGGAATCACCGCCAGGAACAGCCCGAACAAACCAGCCACCGCAGCCCAGTACTTCTCCACGGGGAGAAGGTCGATCACCAACACGGCCATCACGGTGATGGCGAGGATGATCTCCGGGGCGAGGGCGTGGTAGTCGAGCGTCATCCGCCGAAGGCCCTCTGGATCATCTCGACGACGGCGTCATTTGTGGCGCCAAACACGATCTTGGGATAGATGCCGATTGCGATGGTTGCGATCACCAGCGGCACCCACGCCGCCAGCTCATACATGTCCGCATCGTGGAGGTCGTGGCTCAGCCACTCCTCCTTGGGCTCGCCCAGGTTGACGCGCTGGAGCATCCACAGCAGATACCCGGCAGCGAGCACGGTGCCGACTGCACCGATCACCATCAAGGTGCGGAACAGACCGGTGGAGAGGCCGTCGAGCGGGTTGAAGCTGGCCAGCAGCGACCCGAACTCGCCCCAGAACCCGGCGAGACCAGGCAATCCCAGCGATGCCATGGCGGTGAAACCGAGGAGACCGCCCATGACGGGCAGCAGCTTCTGGTTGCCGCCGAGCCGCGCCATCTCTCTCGTGTGATAGCGGTGCGACATCGAGCCGGCGAGGAAGAACAGCAGTCCCGTGATCACACCGTGGGCGACCATGCCGATAATGGCGGCGTTGATCCCGATGTCGGTCAGCGTGGCGATGCCAAGCATCACGAACCCCATGTGACCCACGGACGAGAACGCGATGAGCCGTTTCATGTCGGTCTGAGCCAGACATGCCAGCGACGCGTAGATGATGCCGATCACCGCGAGGATCGCGATGAACGGAGCGAAGCTCTGTGCCTCCCCGGGGAGAATCGGCAGCGCGATCCGCACGAAGCCGTAGGTGCCCAGTTTCAGCAGCACTGCAGCCAGGATCACCGAGCCCACCGTCGGCGCGGCGGTATGGGCGTCGGGGAGCCAGGTGTGAACCGGGAACATCGGCACCTTCACCGCAAAACCGAGGAAGAGGGCGGCGAAGACCCAGGGTGCCATCGAGCCGAGGGCGGCATCGACACCGCCGAACT
>JABDIW010000298.1 GCA_013003515.1 Acidimicrobiia bacterium | reverse complement strand
AAGCGCCCGTCGACGGTCGGCGTCCGGAGTCGGCTGCTCGAGACCTGCGACCGCCTCTAGCCTGCGCTCGATGGAGCTGTTTGGCATCGATCTCAGTGAGAGACAGGGCCGATGGTTGGTGACGGTCCTGGTCGTCGTCGGACTGGCGCTGGTGCGCTGGCTCGTCGTCAAGATCATCCAGCGTCGCGTCGACGACCAGACGATCCGGTATCGGTCTCGCAAGACGTCGAACTACGTGTTCGCCGTGCTTGTCATCGCCCTGATCGTCCGGGTCTGGTTCCCCGAGGGAAACCTGGGCACGTACCTGGGCCTGGTGTCGGCAGGTATCGCCATCGCCCTGGCAGATGTGCTCAAGAACCTCGTCGGCTGGGCGTTCATCCTGTTGCGACGCCCCTTCAGTCTCGGCGATCGCGTCGAGATCGCAGGACACTCCGGAGATGTCATCGATGTGTCTGTCTTCCGGTTCACCGTGCTCGAGATCGGCAACTGGGTCGCGGCCGATCAATCGACCGGGCGCATCCTCCACATCCCCAACGGTCTGCTCTTCACCCACTCGCTGGCCAACTACACGGAAGGGTTCGAATACCTGTGGCATGAGATGCCGGTGCTGGTGACCTTCGAGTCGGACTGGGAGGAAGCGGAGCGGATGATGCAGGAGGTTCTCTCCGAGCACTCCCCCGAGACGATGTCGGGCGAGGTGGCCCGCGATCTGCGGATGGCCGCCCTCCGCTACGACATCAAGTACACCCATCTCACTCCCACGACCTACATCGCCGTTCGTGACTCCGGTGTCGAGATCACCGGCCGGCTCCTCGTGCCGGCTCGCTCACGGCGGTCCGTCGAGCAGGCGATCTGGCGTTCGATGTTGAAACTGATCGCGGCTTCGCCAACGGTCGAGCTGGCCTACCCGACCCGCAGGACCGTCTTCTCTGGGCCCGAAGAGCCGGTCGACGGCGATTGACCGTTCTGCGACCGCGAAAACCGGTACTACGCTCCCGTCGGCCCTCGGTACACCCGGGGGCTCTTCCAATCAAGGCGAAGGAAAGAGAGCGAAGCGCGATGAGAAAGCGACTGCCCGCTATTGCCCTGCTGGCCGTCCTGGCGCTCGTTGCCGCGGCCTGTGGCGGCGACGATGCCGATGCGGACACAACCACGACCACAGCGGCCGACGGAACGACCCAGGCCACCACCACGACGATGGCCGACGAGGGAGGCCAGCTCGTGATGGCTTCCATCCTCCCCCTGACCGGCGATCTCGCGGCCTTCGGCCCTGCGATGGAGAACGCGGTTCGGCTTGCGGTCAACGAGGCCAACGCCGCAGGCGGAGTCAACGGCGAGCAGATCGCCTACCTGGCCCTCGACTCGGGCACTGCTGAGCAGATCGCCCAGGACGCGGCCAACGACGCGATCGCGCAGGGGACGGCCGGCGTTGTCGGCGCTGCCGGTTCCGGCATCTCGTTGTCGATCATCGATCTCCTCGTCCAGAGCGAGGTCGTCCAGGTGAGCCCGTCGAACACGTCCGCTCAGTTCACGACCCTCGCCGATGACGGCTGGTACTTCAGGACTGCGCCGTCCGACGCTCTGCAGGGTGCTTTCACCGCTCAGCTCGTCGAGGACTCCGGTGCATCGAATGTGGCGGTGATCTACCGGCAGGACAGCTACGGCCAGGGTCTCTTCGAGGCATTCGAGGCAGCCTTTGGCGGCACGGTCGTTGCGAACGCACCGTATGCCCCGGAGGCACCCGATTACGACGCCGAGGTGACCGTCCTCGCTCAGGCAGACCCGGACGCCGTCGTCTGCATCTGCTTCCCGGCGACCGGTGCCTTGATCCACAACGCCGCTTTCGAGCAGGGGTTGCTGGACCTGCCGTGGTTCTACACCGACGGCATGCTCGACCCGACCTTCCCGGAGACGGCGTTCCCGACCGATCCCTCGATCGTCGCAGGCTTCCAGGGCACGGCCCCTGCTTCGCCCACCGGTGATGCCATCGAGGCGTTCACGGCGAACTTCGAGGCCGAGTACGGCGTGGAGTTCACGCTCTTCGCACCACAGTCCTACGACGCTGCGTGGCTGATCATCCTCGCCGCCGAGATGGGCGATGCCAGCGGCACGTCGATCCGCGACAACATGGCTGCGGCCTCCGCTGGAGGTCAGAAGTGCATCGGCGCCGGCTGTCTCGAGCTCGCCAAGAGCGGCACCGATTTCGACTACGTCGGGGCATCCGGAGAGATCGACTTCGACTCGGTGGGTGATCCGGGAACCGCGCTCTATCAGATCTGGCAGTACACCCAGGATGGTGACACCGAACAGGTATCGACCGTCGGCGGCTGACAGACGATCATCTCGAGCTGTGGGGGAGGCCCGTGCCTTCCCCACAGTCGCGTCCTGGGCGCTATCCGGCTCCGCCGAGGTACAACTCGATGACCTTGGGGTCGTG
>JABDIW010000230.1 GCA_013003515.1 Acidimicrobiia bacterium | reverse complement strand
GAGACGGCCGATCGGCTCGGTTCGATCAGCCCCAGGGGATGACCCTCTCGGCGGACGGCGCCACGCTCTACATCGCCGACACCGGCAACCACGCCATCCGCGCCGTCGCACTTGCGACGGGCGAGGTGTCGACGGTTGCCGGAACCGGGTCCCAGGCGCCGTGGCCGCCAACCGCCGGCATCGCTCCGCAGGTGGCACTCAACTCACCGTGGGACCTGACCCTCGATGGCGATGTGCTGTACATCGCCATGGCAGGCACCCACCAGATCTGGACGCTCGACCTCGAGACCGGGCTCACCGCACCG
Source organism: Acidimicrobiia bacterium (assembly GCA_013003515.1). Classification (GTDB taxonomy): domain Bacteria; phylum Actinomycetota; class Acidimicrobiia; order Spongiisociales; family UBA5794; genus JABDIW01. The sequence goes on along the minus strand of JABDIW010000230.1, from coordinate 1,680 downwards.
TTCGTCGGCAACGGCCGAGAGTCGACGGTCAACGGGACCCTGGCAACCGCCGAACTGGCACAACCCAGCAGCGTCGAGTTCGACGACGCCGGGCGACTGCTGTTCGCCGACAGCGAGTCCAGCTCCATCCGGTACGCCGACATCGGCGCCAACCTCACCGGAGTCCTCGCCGGATCAGACGCCAACCTCTTCGACTTCGGTCTCGTCGACGGGGTCGGCACCGAGGCCCGCTTCCAGCACCCGCTGGGTGTCGCCGTCTGGTCGTCGACAGAGGGCGGCGACGGGACCATCTTCATCGCCGACACCTACAACTCGGCGATCCGCACCATCGACCCGGTGACCGGCGAGACCCAGACCTACGCCGGGGGTCAGCGGGGCTGGGCGGACGGCACCTCGCCGCTGTTCTACGAGCCCGGCGGCGTCGACATCGACGGCTCCACGCTGTACGTCGCCGACACCAACAACCACGTCGTGCGCATCATCGACCTCGCCACCGGGACGGCCGAGACGCTGGTCCTCAAGGGCATCGAACGCTTCGCCCCACCCCCCGACGACGAGGACTACCGCGGTGTCATCGTCGAGACGGGCGCTGTCATTTCCCCGGGAGCCGGCACGTTTGCCCTCGAGATCGAGCTTCCTGCCGGGTACAAGGTCAACGAGGAAGCTCCCTCGTCGGTCACCTGGACCGTCAACGGAGACGCCGCCCGCCTCGCCGGCGACGCCGACCGATCGCTCACCGGGGTCACGTTCCCGGTGGAGATCGGAGCAACGTTCGAGAGCGGCTCGGCCTCGGTGGTTGCCGACCTCAACGTCGTCTACTGCGAAGCGACGACTCCCGACCTCTGTCTCATCCAGCAGATCCGCTTCGTGACGGCGCTCACCGTGTCCGAAGATGCTGGCGCCACCACGGTGCCCCTCGCCTACAGCGTCGTACTTCCCCCCGGCGCAGGAGGCTGAACGGCTAACTTCGCCCCCATCGGTCCCGACGAGGAGGCGCCATGGGTGAACAGGTGAAGATCGTTCTCGAAGAGTCGGAGATGCCGACTCACTGGTACAACATCATCCCGGACCTCCCGGAACCACCGCCGCCCCCGCTCCATCCGGGCACCCACGAACCGGTGGGTCCTGACGATCTCGCCCCGCTGTTCCCGATGGAACTCATCATGCAGGAGGTCTCCACCGACAGCTACATCGAGATCCCGGAGGCTGTGCGCGACGTCTACCGCCAGTGGCGGCCCTCTCCTCTCTACCGCGCCCGCCGACTGGAGAAGGCCCTCGATACCCCGGCTCGCATCTATTACAAGTACGAAGGGGTCTCCCCTGCCGGATCACACAAGCCCAACACCGCGGTTCCCCAGGCGTACTACAACGCCCAGCAGGGCGTGAAGAAGCTCACCACCGAGACCGGAGCGGGCCAGTGGGGCTCGGCGCTCGCCTACGCAACGGCTCTGTTCGGGATGGAGTGTGAGGTGTGGCAGGTGAGGGCGTCGTATGACGCCAAGCCGTATCGGCGCACGATGATGGAGACCTGGGGTGCCAGCGTGCATCCCTCGCCGTCGGATCTCACCGGGCCCGGCCGAGCGATCCTGGAGCAGGACCCCGACTCACCGGGCAGCCTCGGCATCGCCATCTCCGAGGCCGTGGAGGCCGCAGTGGGCGATCCGGACACCAAGTACGCCC
>JABDIW010000228.1 GCA_013003515.1 Acidimicrobiia bacterium | reverse complement strand
GCTTGAGCAGGCCCTTGGTGTCGAGCTGGAGCAGCGGGTCCCAGTAAGACCCCCAGATGACCTTGATGACGTTCCAGCCGGCGCCACGGAAGATCGCTTCGAGCTCCTGAATGATCTTCCCGTTGCCGCGGACGGGCCCGTCGAGGCGCTGCAGGTTGCAGTTGATGACCCAGGTGAGGTTGTCGAGCTGCTCCCGAGCTGCCAGGGAGATCGACCCGAGGGTCTCGGGCTCGTCGACCTCGCCGTCACCGAGGAACGCCCACACCCGCGAGTCAGAGGTGTCGTCGAGACCCCGGTTTCCGAGGTACTTGAGGAACCGGGCGTGGTAGATGGAGTTGATCGGACCCAGACCCATGGACACCGTCGGGTACTCCCAGAACTCGGGCATGAGCCGTGGATGCGGATAGGAGGAGAGACCGCCGCCGATCTCGCGGCGGAATCGGTCGAGGTCGTGTTCGTGGAGACGGTGCTCGAGGTACGAGCGGGCGTAGATGCCGGGGGCGGCGTGACCCTGTATGTACACGGCGTCTCCCGGCGAACCTTCGGCTTTGCCGCGGAAGAAGTGGTTGAAGCCGATCTCATACAGCGTCGCCGACGACGCGAACGTCGACAGGTGCCCGCCGATGCCCTCGGCCTCGTGGTTTGCCTTGATCACCATCACCGCCGCGTTCCAGCGGATGAACCGGCGGATCCGTCTCTCGACGTCAGGATCGCCCGGGAACGGGGCCTCGTGTTCGGGCGAAATCGTGTTGATGTACGGCGTGCTCACCGAGGCCGGGACACCGACCCCCTGTTCCCGGGAGCGCTGGATGAGCTTGGCCATGAGGAAGCGGGCTCGATCGGGCCCCAACACGTCGATGACGGCGTCGATCGACTCCATCCACTCCTGAGTCTCCTCAGGGTTGGTGTCAGGCAGCTGATGGGTGAAGCCGTCGATGATCAAGGGTGCTCCTCGCCGTGTGTGGCCAGGAGCCTACCGAGCGCCGGTGCCAAGCCGCGAGGGGTTGGCAGTGGGGTCTTGCGGGTCGGCGACGTTCGTGCTGGTGTCAGGCAGGTGAACAGCGAAACGTTCGACTTTGGCCCGGTGGAGGTGACCGTTGCGGTCGATGCCGGCCCCCGGATCCTCGGTTTCGCTCGTCTCGGAGGGCCCCAGCTGTTCGCCGACCTATCCGACGTGGTGATCGAACAGGAAGGGGCACCGTTTCGCTTTCTCGGGGGGCATCGTCTGTGGCGGGCCCCCGAGGTGCCGGCCGTCACCTATCAGCCAGACGACGTCGCAGTCACCATCGACAGGGATGGCGGCCGGGTATCGGTGACCGGACCTCCCGACATCCACGGTGTGGTCAAGGAGATCTCCCTCACACAGCACGGCGACCGGACTGTGGTCGATCATCGGCTCCGCAACACCGGTGACGGCGCGGTCACCCTTGCGCCGTGGGCGATCACGGCGCTCGCCACCGGGGGAGTGGCCGTCGTGCCGGTCTCCGGCGATCTGGCCGACCCCGATGGGGCGCTACCCAACCGGAGCGTCGCGCTGTGGCCGTACACCGATCCTGATGAGGTCGGGTTCGGTGCCGACCTTCTCACGATCGAGGCGACCAGCAACCCGACACGCACCAAGATCGGGACTCAGAATCGCCGGGGCTGGCTGGCGTACGTGTTGAAGGACGAGGTGTTCGTGAAGTGGTCGCCCCTCCACCGGGTCGACGCCGACTACCCCGACCTTGGTTCGTCCGTCGAGGTGTATCGCGACGACAGGTTCATCGAGCTCGAGTCACTCGGCCCGCTCGTCACTCTCGGGCCCGGCGAAGAGGTTCACCACCGGGAGGTTTGGGCGGTGTTCCCTGCCGATGGGGCCGATGTCGTGGACATCGCCGCTTCGATCACCGAGGATCCGATGACGCAATGACCCACTACATCGGCATCGACAGCTCGACGACCGCCACCAAGGCGCTGGTCATGGACGGCGACGGGACGGTGGTGGCGGTGGGCCGCGCCGAGTACGACTTCGCCACGCCGCACCCGTTGTGGTCCGAGCAGTCGCCCCAGCTGTGGTGGGACGGCACCGTCACCGCAATCCGTCAGGCGCTCGAGATGTCGGGACTCACCGGTGCCGATATCGGAGGCGTTGGCCTCACCGGGCAGATGCACGGGCTCGTCCTGCTCGACGACGAAGGAGAGGTGCTGCGCCCGTCGATCCTGTGGAACGACCAGCGCACCCAGGCGGAGTGCGACGAGATCCGCGACCGGGTCGGGGCTCAGCGCCTCATCGAGCTGACCGGGAACGACGCGCTCACCGGTTTCACCGCACCGAAGATCCTGTGGGTTCGCAATCACGAGCCGGAGATCTTCGCCCGGGCCGCCCATGTGCTGCTGCCCAAGGACTATGTGCGATACCGCCTCACCGGCGACCTCGCCGTCGACCGCGCCGGCGGCTCGGGGACGCTGCTGTTCGACGTGCGCGCTCGCGACTGGTCACCCGAGATGCTCGAAGCCCTCGACCTGCCTGCCGGCATGTTCCCGGGGACCCACGAAGGGACCGACGTGACGGGTGTGATCAACGACGTCGCCGCGGTCGCCACCGGTCTTGTTGCCGGGACGCCGGTCGTAGGAGGCGGGGGCGACCAGTCGGCCAACGGTGTCGGCGTGGGGGCGATCGAGCCCGGCGTCGTCGCCATGAGCATCGGCACCAGCGGAGTGGTGTTCGCCGCCGCCGACGAGCCGATCATCGAGCCCCGGGGACGGCTCAATTTTTTATGTCACGCAGTACCCTAG
>JABDIW010000227.1 GCA_013003515.1 Acidimicrobiia bacterium | reverse complement strand
GTCACACATGGCGCACACGTGCATCCCGCCGACGGTGCTGAGACGACCACGGCAGAGCGCGCAGTGTCTCTTTCGTATCCGGAAGCTGTGGGCGGTAGCGCGATCACCGTCGAGGACGCGATCGATCACAAGGCCAACGAGGACAGCGGCGAGTCCCACGGTCACGAGCAGGGCAAAGGCCTCGACGAAACCGGAAGCCAGCCAGAAGTGGAGCGCAGCGACGACGAGGAGTCCTACGACCGCGTTGATCGACCGATTGCTCCTCATGCACGCCCCCCAATGGTGGCCACGAGACCCATCGACACCGTATCAGCACCGCCAAAGCTTGTGCGCAGGTTTCAATCGCCGAAGAAGTACTCCAGCATCTCGTCGCTGAGGCTCGACCAGGCACCCCAGGCATGGCCCTCTTGCACCTGGTCGAACTCGAAGTCGAGACCGCCTGCAGCCCAGTCGGCGAGCACGAAGCTGACGTCGCCGACGTCCCACTCGGGGATGCCGTAACCCAGATACAGCTGAGCCGACCCGGGCTCGAGGTCTCCGGTGTTGTCCGATGCCAGTGCCCCTAGCTCCTCCGCCACCGCCCGGGCCTCGGGAGTCGGTGCCGAGGCGAGGTCGCCGAACAGCCACCACGACGGCGAGAAGAAGCCGTACTTCGAGAACGTGTCGTCTTCGAGAAGAGCGAGATAGGTCACTGCCAGCCCGCCGTACGACGTCCCGATCACCCCCCGGCTCTCCCTGGTGGCCGCCGTCGGGTAGCTGGAGTCGATGAACGGGATAAGCTCATCGGCGAGGAAACGGCCGAACTCCCGAGGCCGCTCGAGAAACTCAGACTCCCGCCGATTGACCGACCGGTCGGGGTCCCAGGCATCGGAGAAGACGGCGATCACGGGCTCGATGCGGCCCGCGTCGATGAGGGAGTCGAGGATCACGGGTAGCGAGCCGAGTTCGACCCAATCCCAGCCATCCGTCACCACCAGCAACGGGACGTCGGCGGCCCCGACGATCGCCGGGGTGTACACCTGGTAGGCGACGTCGTACCCGAGGTTGTTGGAGAAGTAGACGCCCGACGTCACGTCCCCCTCCGGAACGGTCGGGTCCCGCTCGGCGAACGACGTCTCGGTGAACAACGGCATGGTCAGCTCGCTGTTGGGGCCGAACCCACCGAGCTGGGTATCCGGATTGCCAGGATCCAGCAACCACTCCCCGTCGACCACCACCTTGTACAACGTGCGGGCGTCGACCGGCAAGGTCTCGATGCGTCCTACCCACAGGTCGGTGTCGGCGACCCGTTCGCCGGTCACGCCGTCCCACGCTCCCCACCGATTGAAGTCCCCATTCCAGACAACAGAGCTTGCGTCACCCTTGTAGACGAAGGCCACCTGATCGGCGAACACCAGCGGGAAGATATTGGCGCCCCAGAATTCGTCGACCATCACCTGCGCGGTCGATGGTCCCGCTGCCTCCACCTCGGCAAGCCAGGCGGCGAGACCTCGTGGCGATGCCGTGGGGCCAACGACGGTTGTCGTCGTTGTCGTCGTGGTGGCAACGGTTGTCGCCGTGGACGTCGTGGACGTCGTGGATTCGGCGGTCGGGAGGGCATCGGAGCAGCCTGCCGTTGCCAGTGCGATCGCTGTGATCGCGAGGCCGAGCCGACGGCTCACCCGGTCTCGGCCTCCGCCAGCAGACGCCGGGCTTCCGTGATCAGTTCGGCCGCTCGCTCCACCTCGGTCTGATAGGTGGCCAGGTCTCCGTCGCGGAGGGCGGCCTCGGCACGAGCGAAGGCAGCCTCGGCGTCGGACAACAGATCGGCGACGTTGTCGGGGATCGCCGGCCCACCGCCCGGATCTGGCTCCTCGGTCTCGACGCCAAAGGTGGCGAACAGCGCTTCGTCGAGGGTGTCACGCATGAAGATCCTGTCCTCGAAGGCAACCACCACCTTCTTGAACTCGGGCAAGCCGGTCAGCTCGACACCACTGGTTTGCTGGAAGAACGGCGGCTGGAGGGCCGGGGTGTCGTCATCCTCCGGGCTGGCCGAGATGTAGATCGGCTGCACGTACAACAGCGAGTCCTCGACTGGAACAACGAGCATCGTCCCCTGGATGACTCGTGATCCGCCCTGGCCGAGCAGCGTGAACTGCTGGGAGATCTCGGGATCCTGGTTGATCTCGTCCCCGACCTGACCGGGGCCCTTGAGGGCGCGGTCCGCCGGCAGTGAGTAGTCGATGACCTGGCCGTACTGAGCCGGCCCCGACTTGGCCACCAGGAACGACACCATGTTGGGTCGATCTGCGGGAGTGAACGGCTGCATGATCAGGAAGGACAGGTCATCCTCTTCGGGCAGTTTCATCAGCTGGTAATAGGGCAGCATCGGTCGGAACGGCGTGTTGTTATCGCCTTCGACGAAAGCATTCGGGTTGCGGAGATCGGGTCGCGGCGAGTTCGACGGGTCGATGGCGAACTGCCACGGATCCACATTCGAGAAGAACTGCATCGGGTCGGTGACGTGATACAGCCGGTATTTCTCCGACTGAATCCGGAACAGGTCGCCCGGATAACGCAAATGGCTGCGGAGCTCCTCACTCATCTGGGCGTCGGTGGAGAACAGCTCCGGGAAGATGCGCTGCTGGGCCTGGATGATCGGGTCGTCAGGGTCGACGACATAGAAGGCCATCGTCCCGTCGTGGGCGTCGATCGTTGCCTTCACCGAGTTGCGCAAGTAGTTGAAGCCGTTGGGCAGCCCGGGAGCTGCGTCGAGGATCGACGTGTTGGCGAAGCTGGCGTACGGGAATCGATCCGAGATCGTGTACATGTCCAAGACCCACACCAGCCGTCCGTCGAGAAGGACGATGTACGGGTCGGCGTCAGCCTCGAGGAAAGGTGCGGCCTTGACGGCCCGCTCACGGATGTTGCGAATCATCAGCACCTTGGAATCCGAGTCGAGCTGTCCCGAGATCAGCGTGTCGAGGTTGAGGTAGCGGATTGCGAACGCGGTGCGACGGAAGAAGCTCCCCAACTCGATTCCACCCGCCCCGTCGTAGAAGTTGTTCTCAACGGCGTCGCCGGTGGCTCCGATCGGGAAGTCGACCTCGGGCTGAGCAGTGCCGACGATCCGGTATTCGGTGGTCGCGAGGTCACCGAAATACACACGGGGCTGGTCGATCGTCAATGACTCGAATCGAGACTCCGGCGGGATGTCTCCCACGAAGAAGTCTGGCTGCCCATCCTGAGTGACTGCGTTGGCCGGGCTGAGCACAGCGCCAAAGCCGTGCGTGTAGACGAGACGGTCGTTGACCCATCCCCCCGGCGGCGGGATGTTGGGCTCGTCGAGCTCTCGAGCCGAGACCATCACCTGAGTCAGCTCACCATCGATGAGGTAGCGGTCGACATCGACGTCGCCGATCCCGTAGAAGGTGCGGATGTCCTGAAGCTGGGCATACGTGCGCGTGAGGACGCCGGCGTCCCAGAGGCGAAGGTTGTCGATGGTCGGGCGGTTGGCAGCGATGCCGTCAGCATCCAGATTCGCCGAGGCGGCGAACTCTCGGATCTCGATGGCATCGAGGCCGTAGGCGAGCCTGGTGAACGAGATGTTGTTGCCAACGAACTCAGCTTCTTTGTTCACCTCGTCGGGCTCGACCTGGAATCGCTGCACAAACGCCGGATAGACGCCTCCGATGAGCAGTGATGTGGCCAGCCATAGGCCCACCGCAACGGCGGGCAGTCGCCAACCCCGGAATCGCAGGTTCACCAGCAGGATCACCGCCGCGACGATCGAGATGAGGATGAGCAGGAACAGCGCGGGCTCTTGAGCATTCACGTCCGTGAACGACGCTCCGACGACGCGGCCTCGCGTGGAGTAGAGCAACTCCCATCGATCGAGCTGATACCCCACCGCCTTGAGCAAGGCGAGCAACGCCAACAACGCCGACAGGTGAACCTTGACTCCGCCGCTGACAGAGCGACGGGCTCCGCCCGGCACTTGCACCTGAATCGCCCCGTTGAGGTAGTGGAGAGCGGCGGTCACGAGGATCGTCACCAGCATCAGCTGGAACATCCATGTGAACGCATCCCGATAGAACGGCAGGCTGAAGACGTACAGACCGACGTCGTTGGAGAAGATGGGATCGACGAAACCGAAGTCGCCACCGTGGCGCCACAGCAGGAACTCGTCCCACGACTGGGTGGCGCCGATGCCGACGAGAAGGCCGAACCCGAGAGCGATGAGAGCCCGGATCCGCCACACCCGTGGCTCGACCCACCCCTGATACCGCTCGAGTAGCTCTTCGTCCGGGTTGCCGGCGAGGGCACCGCGTCGCGGTGACAGCCGATCGGCGATGACGATATTGGCGAAGATCAGGGCTGCCGCAATCAGGGTCGCCACCACCACGAGCAACACGCGGGTGAACAACGTGGTGCGCCACACCCCCGTGAGGTCGACGGAGTCGAACCAGAGGTAGTCGGTCCACAGCAGGGCACCGCCACGGATCAGGAGGAACAGGATGAACGCCCCGATACCGATGAACGGGGCTAGGCGACGGCGCGGCGCAGGTCGGGTCTCGGGGGTTTCGCTCGTGAGCACGATTGCGAGTCTATGCCAGTGCCGAGGTCAACCGGGCGGCTCAGCGAGCCGGCACGACGGTGCAGGCGCAAGAACTCAATGCGGGCGGCAGCACTGTGCCCGCCGGCGGGTCGTCGGCGACGCCCCACTGGAGGCCCTCACGAGCCGGGCACTCATCGCACGGCGTGCCGGATTCGATTGCCAGCACCTTCGAGACGCCGAGCGAACCAAGACCCGAGAGCATGCCACGGTGATACGCACCGCGAGCGACTGAGCGCAGGCGACGCTCCGCCTCGTCGGTTCGCCATGCCCGGAACACCTTCGAGACCGCCGACGCAACCTTGCGGGCTCCCGCTCCCGGCGATGCCGCTTCCGAGTGTGCCGACCCGAGTGCCCGGATCAGCCCTCCCACGAACCCGGATACGGCTTCGCTTGTCGCCGGCGCCGGCGGCTGGGGCGTCGAAGCCCCGGTGAGCTCGGCGGCGC
>JABDIW010000041.1 GCA_013003515.1 Acidimicrobiia bacterium | reverse complement strand
CTCTCCGAGGGCAGCTACGCAGAGTGCTATACCCGCCACGATGCGTGGGAACCGCCCACCACGCTGCGTGGGTATAGGCCATAAGGACCATGGGGTCGGAGAATTTCTTTCGTCATATGGTTGCAACGTATGTGTCACCATGTTAACTTGCATCGCTAAGGTGGGCACCACCATGCCAGACCGGTCTCGACCAGATCCACGGGCGAAGCACCGAAAGGGCGTGACAGCGTGCCTACACGTAGTGGCCAACTGGTCGCAGGAATCGTGACAACTCACACATTCACCGATCCGCCGTCCAACCCTCAGATCCACGTCGTGAACCGTAGTGGAGGGTCGACCATCTGGTGGACATTTGGCGAGAATCCGCCCGACCCCACCGTCGAGGCCGATGACGTCGAGTATGTCGGCACCGGCATCGACGCGAGTGGCTCAGTCCAGCTCACAGCGGCCGCAACCGGGGCCCTGGTCGTGAAACTACGGTCCCCCGGCGCCCCGAGCTACCACTTGGCCGTCACATGATCGTCAGAACTCGCACAGCGGGCCAATCTGGCCCGCAAGGCGTCGAAACGACGCCCTCGATCCCGGTCGGAGCCCAAGATGTCGTCCTGACATGGGTCCGGCCCTTCTCGGACGCCGCATACGCCGCGTTCCCTTCGATATTCGGTGGCCCAGACACCTTGACGGTCGTCGGAGTGGTCGCCCAGACCGCCACCACATGCACAGTAAGGGTCCTGAACGCAGGACTCACCACGATCACCGATGCGAAGGTGAAGGTGCTCGGCATAGAGGTATAGCCACGATGGATGCGCACCGCTGTTACAACTCGGCGACGTGGCGCAAAGTCCGGCTCGTGATCCTCGAACGCGACGGTTATATATGTCAAATCGGGCTCGACGGATGCACCGAAAGAGCCACCGACGTCGACCACATCATTCCGATCGAAGCCGACGGCGAGTGGTTCGACGAGAACAACCTCCGAGCAGCGTGCAAGCACTGCAATAGCGCCCGAGTCTTCCGAGCCTCGCATCGGCGCCGACCTTCGAGGGACCTCTGACCATGTACGGAGAGAAGATCACGGCACACGGAGCTGGCTCGACCCCGATGTCGGACCAGATCGTCACGTGGATCGACTCCATGCCGGTCACGTCCCCCGTCAACTCCGCCGACCAAGCACTCGCCATCGGGCTCGCCCACGCCGTCGACGCGGACTTCACCAATGCCGCCCTCTGGAAGCGTCTCCAAGACGCAGTCGAGGTGATCCGTCTTGCCATCGACAACCCAGAGTCCGACCCCATCGCCGACGCCCTTGCCAGCCTCGCTGGAAACGTGCCCTCCAAGGTACGCAACGGCGCCGACTGAGGGCCGCGACAACTTCGCCTGGCGCGTCGAGCGCGTTGCCCGCCTCGCAGGGTGGTCCAACGGCCTCATGTGGTGGCAGCTCATCTGCCTTCGCGTCATCTGCGAGCTGGTCGACGTCGTAGACGCCGTCGGCAACAAGATCCCCGCCTTCCGCGAAGCCTTCATCACCGTCTGTCGCCAGTCCGGCAAGACGAGCCTCGTCTTCTCGATACTCCTCGACCGTTGCCTCTTCTGGGGCATCACCCGCGAGGACTGGCCCGAGGGCGAATCCCCGAAGAAGCTCGGCATCTCGCAACAGTGCGTCTGGACCGGCCAGTCCGGCACCGACATCCGCAAGAAGTTCCTCAACGAGCTGGTCCCCCAGCTTGAGAAGTCGGCCATCTGGCCACTCGTCAAGAAGGTGCACCGATCCAACGGCCACGAGGCCATCACGTTCGTCAACGGCTCACGCATCGACCTCCTGACAGCGTCAGAGAGCGCGGGGCACGGCATGGTCCTCGACTTCGCCGTCATGGACGAAATCTTCTCCGACACCGACAACCGTCGCGAGCAAGCCCTCCTGCCCGCGATGATCACCAAGATCGCCGCACAAGTGCTCGTGTGCTCGACCGCAGGCACCGGAGCCTCGACGGTCTACAACCGTAAGGTCCGCACCGGCCGCAAGGCCGTCCAGGAGGGCTACACCGAGGACTTCTGCTACTTCGAGTGGTCCGCCCCTCCCGACGCCGACGTGCTCAACGACGAGCATCTCTGGGGCACGTGGATGCCAGCGTTCGGACACACCCAGAACGTCTCAAGTATCCGTCACGCCAAGATCGCCCTCGAAGAAGAGGAAGGCGAGTTCGAGCGAGCCTTCGGCAACCGCCCACAGCTCACCTCAACCCAAGTCATCGACCCCACCCTCTGGGACGAAGCGACCGACGTGAAGGCCGCATACGACGACCAGTGCTTCCTCGCCGTCGACACCGACCCCACCCGAGCCATGACCTCGATCGCCGTCTGCGACACCGACGGCATCGTCGAGCTACTGGAGAACCGACAAGGCACCGGTTGGGTCACTGAGCGCCTCGGCGACCTCATCGAGAAGCTCGAAGAGGTCCCCTTCGTCTTCGACCATCACGGCCCCGCAAGCCAGATCGAGGGCCTCGACAAACTCCCCGGTGCCCGACCGTTGTCGAGCTACGAAGTGATCGCCGCCTGCGGTCAGTTCTTCGACGCCATCGAGAACGGCACCGTAACCATCCGCAAGGACGACGCACTCGACGACGCGGCACACGGTGTCGTGAAGAAGAAGACAGGCGACAACGGCTTCGTCTTCTCCCGCGAATCCTCCCTGGCCGACGTGACCCCGCTCATGGCAGCCGCGATGGCGTACTACGCAGCCCGCGGCATGGAGCCTGAGCCGTTCGTCCTCTGATCGGAGCCACCACACATGAACGCAATCTCCTCGACCCTCCTGGCGATCTTCGCCATCACACTCGCAGTCATTGCGATCTCCATCCATCCAGGCGGAGTCCTTCTGGGCTTCCTCTCGGTGGCGATCGCCGCGGCTGCCCTCCTGATTGATTGGGACGAGGACGACGATGAACCTGCTTTCTAAGGTCCGGTCGAGCTTTGGGCTCGGCAAGGCTGAGGGGCTCCTGGAGTACCAGAATCAGGTCTTCCAGTACGGCGGCAACGTCTACGCGCTCAACGGCCAGTCGCAGCTCGTGAACCGCAACGGAGCAATCCCGGTCACGATCGACGACAACGCCGAGACGCAGACGCTCTCCTCACTGATCGGAACCGCGCTCTCGAAGCGCTCTGGCCTCGTCTCACAGATCCATCCGGCGTGGCGCAGCTTCCGTGGCGACCTCTTCACCGACACGAGCCTGGAGCCCATCCAGAACCCGCAGCGCCAAGACCGCTCGCGGTTGTTCAAGATGGTCGAGAACCACGACTCGATCCACGGTGGCGGCTACGTCTACCGCGACCGTCGCGGCTTCAACAACGACGGCGCCCGCCTCCTCGATCCTCGCCGCCTCGACGCCATCCTCGAAGCACCCAGCTCCAAGGCCAGCGACCTCGACTACGCCTGGCTGCCCGACGCCGAACTCGTCGGCTGGCAGTACCGCAACACCCGCGGCGAAGTTGTCGCCTTCTTCATGCCCGAAGAGGTCGGACAGTTCAACAGCGACCCCGACCCCGACGCCTGGTGGCGTGGCCGGTCCTGGATCACCTCCGTGCTCCAAGACCTCAAGACCGACGCCCAGCTCGGGCAGTTCGTCTCCAACTACCTCCGCAACGACGCCACGCCGTCGATGATCGTCAAGTTCGACCCGAACACGACGCCAGCGAAGGCCGAGAAGTTCAAGGAGATGTACCTCGAACGCAACACGGGCTCAGGCAACGCCGGACGCACCCTGTTCCTCGGTGGCGCGAGCGACGCGACGGTCGTCGGCTCGAATATCTCCGAACTCCAGGTTCGAGACCTCACAGGCGGGGTAGAGAACCGTGTGGTCGCCCGATCGCAGGTCCCTGCGGTCATCATGGGCACCCGAGAGGCGCTGGCAGGCAGCTCGCTCAACGCAGGCAACTACGCGATGACCCGCCGAGCCTGGGGCGACACATGGTTCGTCCCCTACGCCGAGTCGATGATGGCAGCCGTCGAGCCGATCCTCGACAAGCCCAACCGGGCCGAGAGCCTCACCTTCGATCCGACCCGCGTCATGTTCCTCCAGGAAGATGTCACAGAGCAGAGCCAAGTGCGCGCCAACGACGCCTCCACCATCACCCAGCTCGTGCGCGACGGCTACACGCCCGAGAGCGCAGCACAGTTCGTCCAGACCGGAAACCCGACCGTCCTCGAACACACCGGCCTCCTCTCGGTGCAGCTCCAGGACCCAACAGCCAAGCCACCTGAGCCCGTCGAGATCGAACGTGCGGCCGAGGATGAGGAGGCGTGACGAGGTGCCCGCAGCCGTGCCCCCATTGTTCGTGATCGTGGCCGCGATCGCTACCCCAATCGCCGTCATCGCACAAGCCGTCCTCTCGCAGGTCGGCTCGAACGATCTCACGAGCGGCAGTTGGGCGGAGTTCGGACTCCTTGGCCTCTCCATCACCGGTCTAGCGATCGTCGTCCGCTACTTCGCCACCGGGAAGATCGTCGCCGTGAACACGGCCCAGCGTGAGGAGCAAGCAGCCTCACGCGAGAAGCGCTTCGAGAAGCTGGTCAACGAAACACATGCCGTGGCGGAGAAGACGCAACAGCTAGCCGATGTGGTGGTCGACGTCGTCAAGCAGCAACAAGACCTCATCACACGCCTCGTCAACGAGCGCTTCGACGAGGTGCCACCAGCGAGGGCGCGACAGTGACAGACATAACGCGCAAGGAGACCCGCGACTCCTTCATTGAGCACTACCCGTACCTGAGCGGCTTCGCTCTCGGCATCCTTGCCCTCGCCGCAGTGTTCGCGATCGTCATAGCCCTCGGAGTGCTCGGGGCGAAACCGCCGAAGGCGGCTGTGACGATCACGGCGTGTCATCCAGAGGAGATCGACCCAGAGGTCGGCGACTGCGAGGTCGGCTCGACAGTCCCCGATCCCGACATCTTGATCGCCGACGAAACACTCGCAATCCCGGTCGCAGGGCGAGTGACGCTCGACCACGACGAGGGCGTCCCCTACCAAGTCACGGTCGCCTGGGAGTCGGTCGAGGACTCGGTGCGCTTCCCAGTTATCGACGTCCCGATCACCTGGGAGCCCGAAGAAGACCCCTACGAGGTGGTCTGGTCACTCCCTGACACCCTCACCGCTTTCATCGACGCATCGAACCCTGAGCCCGGCGAGTCGCTCGGTCGCTGGCGCATCGTCGGCATCGCTGTCCCGGTCGACCAGGACCGATTCGCCACCCACCAGTGGGACTCGGTCCGCACGTTCGAGCTTGTCGCACCCCCTCTCGACTGAATGCCACGCGTCGAAATCCGGCGCTCAGCGAACCAAAGGAAACTCCACCGTGAGTGCTGAATTGCTTTGGCGTTCGTTCGAGAACGCCGACCTCGAAGTCCGTAAAGACGGCCGTACCGTCTACGGACTCTTCGCCCCGTTCGACACCCCAGCGGACGTCGCCGACTTCAACCCGAAGACGCGCTCGATCGAGCGGTACCAGGAGGAGTTCGGCACAGGCGCCTTCACCCGGTCGATCAACTCCGGTCGCCCGATCCGCGCTTACGCCGAGCACGGTCACCGCTTCGGCCGCCTACCCATCGGGCAGGTGCGCAACATGGAGCAGCAAAGCGTCGGCCTCGTCGGCGAGGTCTACGTCTCGGAGACTCCCGACGGCGAGGAAGCCTTGACCCTCACCAGGGACGGCATCCTCGGTCATTTCTCGATCGGCTTCTTGCCGGTCAAGGGCAAGGACGAGTGGTCTGCGGACCGCACCCATGTCCGCCGTAGCGAAGTGAACCTCCAAGAGGTGAGCATCGTGCACGCCCCGGCCTACGCCGGAGCTGAAATCGCGGGCGTCCGCTCGCAGCATCTTCCCACTTCCATCACTGCGTTCGACCCGCACTCGCAGGAACTCGCGGAAGAGACCCCCGACCCCGTCTCGGGCCTCACCCCAATGCAGGCGCGTGCCCGCATTGCCGCACTCAATCCAAGGAAGTATCAGTGATGGAAGAACTCCTCAAGTTCCGGTCCGAATGCGTCGAGGCCATGAAGGCCCTCGCAGAGGACGTCGCAACCCGCTCGGGCGAAGAGGCCGAGAAGCTCGCAGCCGACTTCGATCAGCTCGAAGCATGGGTCACCCAGGCCGATGAGCGCATCGCGCTCAACGTCCGCGCCGCCGAGCTGGAAGCCAGCGCCCCCCAGGTCGCTGCCTCCGCCGACGAGCCCAAGACCCGCGCCGCGTTCCCCGCCGTCGTGACCCCCAAGGCCGACAGCCCGACCCAGGAGCACCCGCTCGAAGTCCTGCACAACCGCTGGGCCTACGGCGAAGCCGAGTACAACCAGCGTGTCCGCTCGGCCGCTCTCCAGGTTCTCGAAGACAAGTGCTTCGCCCCCGAGCATGCCGCAGAGGCAGAGGCCAAGCTGCGTGGTCACGGCATCGGTGTTTCGAGCGAGGACGCCAACGGCGTCGAGTTCGTTGCCCGCCACGTCGTGACCTACGGCAACGACGACTACATCGGTGGCTTCCAGAAGCTCGCCGGTGGCAGCCTGGAGCCGCTGACCGAAGCCGAGATCCGCGCTGTGCAGATCGGCTCGGGCCACGGTTCGGGCGGCGAGGTCGTCGTTCCGACGCACCTCGATCCCACTGTCGTGCTCAACAACTCGGGCAGCCAGTCCGACATCCGCCGCATGGGCGACAACGTGACCCTCGTCGAGGGCAACGTCTGGAACGGCGTCAGCTCCGCTGGCGTCTCTCTGACGTGGGTGGCTGAGGGTGTCGAGCATCCCAGCGATGACAGCCCGACGTTCGTCGGCAAGGCGATCCCGGTCCACATGAGCCAGGCGTACCTCGAAGCTTCGATCGAAGCTCTCCAGGACATCGCCGGACTCGACGCGACCTTCGTCAACCTCCTGGCCGATGGCCGCGACCAACAGCTCAACACCATCTTCGTGACGGGCACCGGCACGGCTCAGCCGACCGGCGTCCTGACCGCTCTCGATGCTGTGGTGGCTTCCGAGGTCGCAACCGACGCCGTGGGTGTCCTCGACGCCGACGACGTCTACGACCTGCGGTACGTGGAGCTGCCGGTGCGTTGGCGCGACCGGTCGAGCTGGCTCATGGCTGACGGCATCACTGCCGCCATCCGCCAGTTCGGCACGAACGACGCCAACTTCTCGGTCGACATCACCGCCGACGGCGTCCGTACCCTCATGGGTCGGCCCATCGGTGCGTCGGAGTCGCTCGACAACGCAGTTGCGACCGGCAACAACGTCGCGATCTTGGGGGACTTCTCCCACTTCAAGATTGTCCAGCGCATGGGCGTGACCGTGGAGCGCATCCAGAACGTCATGGGTGCCAACCAGCGGCCGACCGGCAAGCGCGGCGTCGTCATGTACTCCCGTGTCGGCTCCGACTGCCACATCACCGAGCCCTTCCGTCTCCTCCAGGTCGCCTGATCTGAGGAGCTGAGGCTCATCGTTCTGCTGGCAAGAGCAGAGCATCGACGGGGACCCCGCAGGTGGCTCGGGGTCCCCGTCGTTCATCCAGCCACCAACAGCCCCCCCTACGACAGGAGCAATACCCATGCCATACCGTGCCCGAAAGAGCTTCATGACTGGACGCACGCTCGTCCAGGAAGGGTCGCTCTACGACACCGACTTCGATCTTCCCGACCGGTTCGACGAAGTCTCGACGCCTGACGGCGACAAGCAGCCCGTCAAGTCGCCGCGCAAGGGCGCAGCGACCAAGGCAGCCAAGGCCGAGCCCGCACCCGAGGATGACGAGTAGGCCATGACCTATGCGTCGATTGCCGACCTCAAGGCGCGCCTAGGGGCGACGAAGTCAACGAACGACGACGCCCTCGCCCGCGCACTTGAGGCGGCAACGGCGCAGATCGCCGAACACACCGGACGCGACTTCGCCGTCGCCCCGGCAGCCCATGGCGGCAACTCGCGGGTCTTCCGGCCCGAGCAAGCCCACCGCCTCGACATCGACGACTGCGTGGCCGACGTCAACACGGTCGTCGAGTACAAGACCGCTCGCACCGGCTCATGGACGGCCCTGACCGTCGACACCGACTTCATCTTCGAGCCCCTCAACGGGCGCTTCAACTCGCGGACCTGGTCCACCGAGTCGGTCGTCATGATCAACCCCGGCAAGTTCCTTTCGTGCGCAGCTTGGCCCTCCGTGAGGGTCACGGCCCGCTGGGGATGGCCCGAGATCCCCGACGACATCGCCGAGGCCACCTTGCTCCAGGCATCCAAGCTCGTCGACCGCGGGGACGCCCCATCGGGCACTCTCGGCGTCGATGGCTTCGGCTCGGTCGTCCGTGTGCAGTCCGGCCTCGACCGTGACGCCGCGACGCTCATCGAGCCCTTCGTGAGGATCGTCCTGTGACCGAACGCATCGAAGCCGCCGCCATCCTCCTCGCCGACAAAGCGTTGGAGCATCCCGATGTTTACGCGTCCACCCCGCACCCGCCCGACGACAACCTGGACAGCCACTTCTTCATCCAGGACTTCCGCATCGACGACAACAACCCCCTCTGGGGCGACTTCCTCGACGTCACCTTCTCGCTGCGCTTCGCAGCCAAGTACCGCATCGCCGAGGAGAGCTGGGCGCTCGGCTACCGCATCCTCGACCCCGACACCGGTCTCAAGACGGTGCTCGAAGAACTCAAGACGGAGACGTCGGGACCATTCGAGGAACTCCAGGTGACAGGCGGCGGCATGACTGTCGTTCTCAACCAGCAAGACAACACGCGCTACCTCGCCATCGACATGGTGGCGGGCGCCCTACTCAGGAGCATCACGTGATCGAAGAAGAGACCACCGAAGAAGAGACCACCGAAGAAGAGACCCCCGAGCCCGTGGCCCCAGACACCCGCACGTTCGAGGTCACCGGCCCCCTCGCCATCGCTGGCTACCAGCCCGGCGACCTCTTCGAAGCGACCGACGCCGAACTTCCCAACGCCGACCTCCTCGTCGAGATCGGACACCTCACCGAGGTCGACTGACCTCGCGAATCTCTCTTGCCAGCTCCATGAAGCCGTCTCGCCGAGACGGTCCGAAGCCGGGACCCCCTCGGCGATCCACAAGGAGCTACAACCATGGCAATCCATGTCGTAACGGGCGGCTTTCTGTCCGTGGGCGCCGCCGATCTCTCGGCTTACGTCCAGTCGGTCACCTTCGACGAAGAGTCCGACGAAGTCGAGTCGACCGTGTGGGGCCAGACGCAGCGCAGCTTCGTCGTCGGCCTCTCCACCGCCTCGATGCGTGTCACGTTCGCCCAGGACTACGACGCGTCGGCGCTGTACCAGACCATCGCCCCGTTCTACAAGACGTCGCAGGCGTTCGTCCTGCGGCCCTTCAACGGGGCGGCGAGCACATCCAACCCCGAGTGGGCTGGCAACGTCCTGGTCTCGCAGCTCACCCACCTCGACGCGTCTCAGGGTGACTTGAACACCCAGAACGTGCAGTGGCGAGCCTTCGACATCACCACGGTTTACGCCTGATCTCATGGGCGTGACGACCGGGGTGGGCAGCCCCCTCAAGACGGGAGGCCCACCCCGGTCCGCCGAGGTCGCACTCGAAGACCTCGCCAAGGCCATCGACGGCATGTCGACCGAGCTGTCGTCGCCGTCGGCACGAGCACTCGATCGTGCGGGCTGGATCGTGGCCAACAACATCTCCGACGAGGCACGCAAGAAGGGTGCAACGAGCTTCGCGGGCAAGCCGTACCGCGGCTACATCGCCCGCACCACCCGCATGCGGTCCGAGCCCTACACGATCATCACGCCCAAGGGCGGCAAGTCCGCCGTCGGCGCGACCGTCACCTTGGACCAAGGCTCCCGGCCCCACCTCATCGCAGCGCGCAACCCACCCGACGCGGTGAGCGCAGGAGCGATCGCAGGAGCGGGCGGCAAAGCAGTCCCGAACCGCTTCCGGCGGCGAGCCGGTGGCAAGAAGGCCCTCATGTACGCGGGCCTCCCTCACCCCGTGCTCTACGTCCACCACCCCGGCTCACGGGGCAAGAACTTCGTCACGCCCGGTTTCGACAAGGGCACGGCCGAAGCATTCACAGCCTGGAACAGGCTCATGTTCATCGAGACCATTGGAGGTCTTGTCTCTTGATCCACTCAGCCACCACCATCCCGCAGGCGCTCAACATGCCTGCGAGTCAGATCATCGCCGCCCTCGAACGCGGCACGTACACACCCGAAGAACTCTGGGACATCCAGGTCTCCGCCGCCGCCGTTGCCCTTGGTGACGGCGTCGGTTCGCGCTGGACCTTCACCGAGCCTCTCCTCGGCGTCTCATTCAACGAAGACACGGTCACGGCCGGAGAAGTCCGCATGGTCACCGAGCGGACCGGCGTGACGATGATGGGCCTCGGCTACGAGGGCCTCCTCAACGACGGGCGCCTCCTCTATGAGTTCGTCCGAGCGCACATGATCATCTCGATGGGCCGCGACGCTGCCGACGCCGAAGCAATGCTCGATCGCATCCCCCAAAGCGCCCTCATGAACGGGCTGTCGATGGAGGCCATCGCACCCGACCCAAAAGAGCCTTCCGGGACTATGTATCCGAGCGCGAACTTCGGCGCCCCAAGTCCCGATTCGACCACGGAGACGGCGGAAACCCCGTCAAGCGAGTCGGAAGCAAGCACTTCGTCGTCTGGGAGCTAGACGACGTCGTGAGCTGGTTCGCCATCCAGCATCACTGGCCTCCGTCAGTCGTCTACGAGCAGATGATGGGCGACCTCCGCGAGCTGTGCTGGCGCGGCAAAGAAGCGAACCGTAAAGCCCGAGAAGAAGCAGAAGAACGGAAGTCCTGACCTATGCGTGGCATGAGCTTCACCAACACGGTCACCTTCGCGCTGCGCGTGAAGGACGGCCAGCTCGCCGCGCGTGAGCTGGATCGCTTCGGTGACGCCGCGGACCGCTCAGGTAAAAAGTCCACCAAGGCAGCCGACGCCACATCGGCCGCGTGGCGCAAGACCGGCGCACGGATGCTCGCTGCGGGCACGCTCATGCTGACCGGGCTCTCGAAGGCTGCGCGTGCCGGTGAGGATCTGGCCAAGAGTCAGTTCTTGACGGGCACCGTCTTCGGGGACGCCGCAAGCAAGATCGACGAGTTCGCCAAGGTGAGCGCCGAGAAGCTCGGGCTCTCCGAGCAGGCGTACCGGCAGGCCGCTGGCACAATCGGCTCGCAGATCAAGAACCTCGGCTTCGATCTCGAAGAGGCAGCCGAACTCACGAACAAGGTGCTCACGATCGGTAACGATCGCGCCGCAGCGTTCGGTCGGACCCAAGGCGAGGCCGTCAACGCGATCTCGGGCATCTTCCGTAAGGAGTTCGACACGATCGAGCGCTTCGGCGTCACGATCACTCAGGCGATGATCTCAGCGCGGGTGGCAACGCTCGGGCTCGACGACTCTACGCCAGCTCTCCTCCGTCACGCCGAAGCGGTCGCCGCCGTCGACCTACTGACCGAGCAGACCGCAGACACCATTGGCGCCTACCTTGATCCAGCCAACGAGCTGGCCCGCACCCAGGCCCAGGTCCGAGCCGAGTTCGAGGACTCGGTGGCGCTCCTCGGCCAAGAAGCCCTGCCGGTGATCAAGGAACTTGCCGGTGGCGTGCTCGGCCTCCTCAACGCGTTCACGAGCCTCGACCCTGAGGTCCAGAAGAACATTGTTCGCCTTGGCATACTCGTCACGGCCTTCAACTTCGCAGCCGGTGGAGCTGCCGTCTTCGCTGGCAACGTCCGCAAAGTGAAGGACGGTCTCGCCCGATTCCGTACGACTGCCGTAAGCACCAAGCTGGCGATCGCTGGCATCGGGGCGGCACTCGCAGGCGCGCTGATCTTCTGGGACAACTACAACACGCAACAAGAACGGACCGCAGCGCTCGCACGTGATGTAGCGGAAGAGATCAAGGCAGTCGGCGACGCGTTCCTCGGCCAGGGCAACTTTCTGCGACAGTTCGTTCTCTCCGATATCAACCTCGCCGAGCAACTCGCCGAGGCGAGTATCAGCGCAGAGATGATAGAGACCGCCTTCTCGGGCGCAGGAGGGGAAGTAGAGACCTTCCTCAAGCTCCTCAACTTCGACGACGTGCAATTGCCGGACACGAGTCTCCTCGGTCGCCTATTTGGCGACAGCGGCGACACGCCGCGGCTCGAAGCCCAGGCTGCATTGCGCGAACTCTTCGAGGTGCTCGAACGTGGTGCCGCTATAGCGGAGAACGCCGAGGCGCTCGGCCTCAACGACGTAGCGGCTGCGGTCGAAGATGTCGGCGACGCGGGCGACGAGGGCGCCGAGAAACTCGAGAAATTCACCTCCAAGGTGACGATGCTCAAGGTCGAGGGCAAGAAGATGGCGGACGTCATGGACGACGCCAAGCGCGCCACCCGAGAGATGATCGACCTCCTGTTCTTCGACGACGAAGAGTACGCCCTCCAGGCAGCACTACGTGACCTCCAAGAGGCTCTGGCGCCAGAGAAAGACGGCGGCTCGGGCGGCTCGTTCTCGAAGTTCACTGACGAAGGGTACGCGGCTGCCCAAGCGTTCGAGGCTGCCGCGTCGGCGGCTGCCGACACGGTCGCGACGATGGCCTTGGAGCAGAACCTCACGCCCGATCAGATAGCGGCCGCGTGGGCGTTCGCCAAGCAGCCCATCATCGACCTCGCCAGGGACGCTGGCGTGTCCGAAGAAGACCTCGGCATGTTGATCACCAAGATGGAACAGGTCCCCGACATCATCGAAGTGAGCCTGGAGGTCGAGGGCTTCGACGCCGCTACACGTGCGATGCTTGTCTGGATCGCTGAGACCCAGGCCAATCTCGGAACGCTGTTCATCACGCCGACGATTCCGACCACCCCACGCAGCCAGGGTGGTACGAGCAACGGTTCGACGGGCGGCAGCTCGGACGGCGGGGCCTCGGGCGGGAGTCAAGTCGTCTCGGCTCGTATCCCGAACGCTGGCGGCACCCAGTCTGCCCTCTTCGTCCCAACCGGGCCAGGGCGGACCACCGGTACCAACCAGCCGATCACCATCGAACTTGACGGCATCGAAGTCGGTCGCGGCGTCGTCAACGCCCTCAACAGTGAGGGCGGGGCACCGCTCATCATCCGAGGAGCGAGCGCGTAATGCCTCTTGGGCCGAACCTCGACACATGGCTCCGAGCCGAGATCAGCTACAACGCGCCCCTGACCGCGAGCACGTGGGTCGACATCACCTCCGACATCCACGGCGCACGCATGGTGACTGGACGCCAGGGCGGCGACGGCGGCAACTTCCGCCCGCGGGAGATCCAGTTCAAGCTCCGCAATAACTCGGGGCAGTGGGACCGGGATAACTCGTCGAGCCCGCACTACAACAACCTCCGCAAGGGCATGGCCATGCGCCTGACCTTCTCCGATGACCTCTTCGCCACGCCGCACCGCCTCGGGCGCGTCTACTGCACGAACATCGCGATCGGCCACTTCAACACCCACTCGGGCGCCGTGATGACCGGGCAAGACCTCCTGTCGACCTCGCTCGGTCGCTTCAACGTCGAGGAGCTGGAGCGCCCGGCCGAACTCACCGGCACACGTGTAGCGGCCGTACTCGATCACGTCGGCACGCCCAGTGCCCTGCGTGACCGCATCGACAGCGGAACCGTGATGTGTCCGGCCACGACCCTCAACGGCAACGCCCTGAGCATCTGCCAGGAGATGCAGCGCACCGAGCACGGTGCGTTCTTCTGCAACAACCGCGGCGAGCTGGTCTTCCTGGACCGCCACACCATCTACACCGACACCGACTACTCGACGGTCAACTTCGACCTCACCGAAGACCATGTCTCGGCGGCGGACGTGGTCCCCTCGAACTTCCTCGATTCCCAAGACGTGACCGAGGGAAGCAGCTCGGGCGTGACCGGCAAGGTGCTCACCCGCGGCACGACCACAGCGAACGAGATCAGGATCGTTCGGTCGATCAACGGCACGCAGGCGATGTATGACGGCGACGTCGAGGCCCAGGCGTGGGCCGCGGGCGACGGAGCGATCTCGACGGTGCAGGCACTCAAGGAGGTCACGATTAAACCCATCTCGGCGCCGGACCTCATCTCCGATCAGCTCATGCTCTCGCACTTCGAGCCGCTCACCTCGCTCGGGGTGAACCTGCCTTTCGTGGGCCACGCCTCCAACTACGACGTCGATCACCGCATCGAGACCGTCACGCACGAGATGACCGAGCAGGATTGGACCATGAAGCTGGGACTGTCCCCCTACGACACCAACCGCCAGACCCGCTCAGACAACTGGCATGAGGTCGGGGTCGCCAATCAGACCTCAGGGAGGCCAGCGGAATGAGCTTCACTGCGGTCGCCACCAAGGGCGCTACGGGGGCCATCTCGGCAGCCCAGCTCCAGGACCTCGAAGACAACATCGACTGGTTCCGGCGTGGACGCTCGACGTTCCTGATCCGAGAGAACACTACGGGCGCTTCGTCGTTGGCATCGGGGTCGTTCCAAAGCGTCAACTACAACATCCCTGTCTCAGGAAGCGAGGAGTGGCATACCGTCTGGCTCGAAGGGAGTTCTAACGAACTCTTCGAGTCCGCAACCGACATCTTGTCGGACTGGATCAATCTCGGCAAAGGTGAGCCGGGCATCTGGGCGTGTGGCTTCACGGGAGGACTGCGGCCGGGCACAGGCGACGGTGAGCGCGAGATCCGACTGCGCCGCACCGACGGCACCACGAATCTCCAGCTCAACAACCAGCTCGCCCAGGCCACCGACAAGGCGCACAGGTTCCACGCCGCGACGGTCATGAACTTCACCGACGCCGACTACGCCTTTCAGGTGCAAGTCCATCACAGCGACACGACCACGCCACTCTCGACGATGTCCAACAACGAGCCCGCACACTGGTGGGGTCTCCACATTGGAAGTAACGGGAACAGCACCCTCAACTACGCCCCAGCTCGCATCACGGTGAACGACTCACCGATCGACTGGTGGAACAACATGGCGAACAACCAGAACAGGTTGGACAACCGCCCAGCGGCCCGTATCCGTCAGAACGCCAACCAGTCGCTCACGTCGAGCACCTGGACTTACGCCAACATGGCGGACAACGTCTATGAGACCGACGACGCAATGGTCGGCGTCGGGGCAGCCCAGATCATCATCCAGCAAGCCGGGTACTACTGGCTCGCGTCCTGCCTGGCATTCTCGGGGATCAACACCTCAGGCAACCGTGTCAACTCCCGCTTCACCGTCAACGGCTCCCAGCCGAGCGGTTCGAGCACTGGCACCGGACCCTACGCGATCAACGGCGAGACCTTCGTCGAGAACCACGACATCGTGAAGCTGGAGATCGGCGACATCGTTCGCGTGCAAGCCTACGCGGTCGCCACATCCCCGGTCCTCGAAGGCCAGCACAACTCCTACCTCGCCGTGACCATGGTCGCCGGTGACCCTGACGACACCAGTGCCGAGGGCCAGAAGTTCGTCAAGGAGAAGACCGGTCTTCCTCCAGCGGCCGAGCTGCCGAGCTACGCAGACATGAGCACCGCCTACCTGCCCCACGGCTACATGAACGTGCTCTCTGACGTCATGGACTACCTGTGGGCGCCGCTCATCGTCAAGCGCTACATGAGCCGCAAGGATGGCCAGCACACCGAAGACGGCAAGTGGAAGACCGTCAGCCACGTGCGCACGCTGTTCGCCCCCCATGGCGTGACCCAGGACGACTCACCGATCAAGGT
The DNA here is from genome assembly GCA_013003515.1 of Acidimicrobiia bacterium. Lineage (GTDB taxonomy): Bacteria > Actinomycetota > Acidimicrobiia > Spongiisociales > UBA5794 > JABDIW01. Next base: position 21,035 of record JABDIW010000041.1, on the reverse strand, counting down.
CGTCAACAACAACGGCGGCTTCAAGGCTCCCTACCCCGGCCTCGTGCTGGCGATCAGCAACGCGACGATTGACCCCACCGCAGCCGACGACGAGGACGAGACGACACTCGGCGACGACGGCCTCCGTGGCCTCCGTCACGTCCTCAACGGTCAGAAGCGCGGGCAGATGTTGGAGTCAGCGCCGTCGAACAACGCGGTCGCCTGGCACGGTTCCATTGTCGACCTGTTCGTGGTCGAGGAGGGCGACGAGATCGACCTCCAGGTCAAGTCGAAGACGTCAACCGACCAAGACCTCGTCCTCAACTTCTCGACCTCCACGTTCGTCTACGTCGGTGACTCGATCACCGCCACACCATAAGGACTCGGCCCATGGCAACGCTCAAGCGCACCTCGTCGGAGAAGCTCCCGACGACAGTCACCAGCCCCTCAGATCCCAGCGGCTCGGGCGCACCCGACTTCGCCGTGACCGCTCTCGACGTAAACGTGGCCCCGACGTCGGGATGGGTGGCTGGCGAGTGGACCGGCACGTTCAACACTGCGCTCAAGCGGATGAGCGCCCTGACGCCGACGATGCCCGCGGTCGGAAGCGGCCTCGACGTCGCCGAGGGCGACTGGAAGCTCTGGTGTCGGTTCAGCATCACGGGCGAGACACCCGTCCAAGAAGTCGGCGGCTTCACCGTCGAGTAATCGCCAGCTCTTGCCAGCTCCCTGATCCCGCCTCGCCCTGGGGCGGCCAACAAACAAGGAGCTATACCCCATGGCCTCTGTGCTATATCCCAAGGGCAAGGAAGCATTCCTCGCCGGAGACATCGCTCTCGACACCGACACGATCAAGGTCGCGTTGGTGGACACGGGCACCTACACCTACACCGCGACCCACCAGTTCTACAGCGAGCTGAGCGGAGTCGTGGGCACCGATGGGACCCTCGCCAACAAGTCCATCACCGATGGCGTCTTCGACGCAGACAACCTCGTGTGGACGGCAGTCTCGGGCGCCACGGTGGAAGCGGTCGTCATCTACAAGGACACGGGGGTGGCGGCGACATCGCCACTCATTGCCTTCATCGACGACGACACCGTGACCCCCAACGGGGGCGACATCACGGCCGTCTGGTCCGCTGGCGCGAACCGCATCTTCGCTCTCTGAGCCCGTGCAGGATCGGCGCAGGGTGGCCATTGTAGGAGCGGTCGCTTCGGGCAAGGGGCTCCTACATACCATCCTCGCCGAGTCCTCGCTCGGTCCCCAGGGAGTGACCATGCAGTCGTTCCCGACGCGGCGCCCGGTCGACGCGGACAGCTACATCTATGCGCACCGCCGTGGTGCCGTGCGGTCCATCCAGCGCCGAGGCTGGGCGATGGGGCGCACCGAAGAAGAGGCCCTCGACCTGTGGCAGGAGGCAACGACCTCCACCCAGGAGTTCCTGGCCTCATGCGGCAAACCCACCCTGACGGTCGACTATCGGCACGTCGTCGATGACGTCGATGCCGTCATCGAGCGCATAGCGGACTTCCTCGGCATCGAGCCTTGGCAGTTCACGGCGTGGACGATCTTCGACGGAGATGAGGAATGATGAACCGCTGGTACCTCGTGCCCATGGAGCGTGGCCGTTCGGTGCGCCACAAGTACCGCGCCCCCAAGTATGTCAACGACATCGACGCCGTGCCGCTCGTGACCTGCGCGTGGCGAGCCATGGACATCCCCGGCTGGGACGCCATGTGCCTCCTCTACTGCGAAGGCATCTCCAAGGACGACCATCGCCGCCTGGTCAACCAGGACGACATCTTCGCCTTCCCCGAGACACTCCAGGACACCATCTCGCCGATAGCGGCCACTTCTCTTGCCGCAGCCGAAGAGACCTACGAGCTACTCATCGACCGCCTCATCGCCGACTTCCTGTCTGGGCAGCACCGCGAAGGCGGGAACGAGACGCCCCTGGACGCCGAGGGCTTGGTCGCAGCGCTCAAGTCCGAGGCCCTAAAGGCGGTCTGAGATGCCGATCACCACAGACTTCGAGTCCTACTCTCTCGGCAACCTGGAGAACCACGCCGACTGGTCGAAAGACTACGAGGAGTCGACGTCCACACTCGCCGACGTCGAGGTCGTGGACGTCGCTGGCGACCAACGCATCGAGCTGATCCAGTACGGCTACGACGGCGGCCACACCTCAGCGTTGTGGCTCCGGGCCGAAGCGTCGTTCCCTGACGACCAGTACGCCGAGTTCGTCAAGGACAACAACGACGTCGGCATGTTCGTCACCGTGCGCGGCGACTCCGCTGGCGACGGCTATCTCGGCCTTCTGGGCGGCGGGGTCATGCGGTCCTATCGCATCGACACCGGCACCATCACTCAGCTCACGAGCAGCCTTCCAACCACCGCGGCTGGCGACAGCGTACGCCTCGAAGCAACAGGCACAACGATCCGTGTGCGCCAGAACGCGGGTTCGTGGCAGTCGACGACGGACGCTACCCACGCCTCGGGCAAGCCGGGCATCTGCACCAACGGCACGACGGCAGGCAACGGCGTCCAGGCCGACGACTGGGAATGCACCGACGCCACCGCGGCGAACGAAGACTTCAACGCGCTCGGCATCGCATCCACGGTCGCGTTCGGCACGATGGCCCTCACCGAAGGCAACGTCGACTTCGACGCCACCGGCATCGCCCCGACCACAGCGTTCGGCACGATGGCCCTCACCGAAGGCAACGTCGACTTCGACGCCACCGGCATCGCGCCCACCACGGCGTTCGGCGTCATGTCGTTCAGTGGGGCCACGGAGTTCAACGCGCTCGGCATCGCGCCGACCACCGCCTTCGGTGCCATGTCGTTCACGACAGGCAACGTCGACTTCGACGCCCTGGGCATCGCGCCCACCACCGCCTTCGGCGCCATGTCGTTCAGCTCGAACGTCGACTTCGACGCCACCGGCATCGCGCCCACGACGGCGTTCGGTGCCATGTCGTTCACCGCTGGCAATGTCAACTTCGACGCCACCGGCATCGCACCCACCACAGCGTTCGGCGTCGTCGACCTCCAGAACGATGTCGGCGACCCGCCCTACACCGACGACTTCCAGGCCCATACCCATCTCGCCGAGCTGGGCACCACGAGCAACTGGACCGATCACTCGGCCACCGACAACGGTCAGATGCGTGTCTATGACGACGGCACCTCGATCGGTGTCGACGTCAACCTCGCAGGCTCAGGCACCAAGCTCCTCTACGGCCACGACGGCAACTACGGGGACGCCCAGTACGCCGAGGTCGAGCGCAGGGCACTCTCGGGCATCCTTGCCGGTCCAGCCGTCTGGTGCCAGACGGGCGGCAACGGCGTCTTCTTCCAAGGCGATGGCACCGACTCGGAGTGGGGCTACGTAATCAACGGGAGCTTCACGGCCGTCGAAGGTGGCGGCTCGGCGATCGCGACCGGCGACATCCAGCGCATCGAGATCGACGCCGCAGGCAACGTCACCTGCAAGATCAATGACGTCGTCGAGTTCACCGGCACCGTGCCTGGCACGGTCGCTGTCGGCGGCGACGCGGGCCTCAGCCACTACACCGGCTCCGCTGGTGGCGGCTGGCAGGGTGTCCGAGTCTTCGACAACTTCGAGGGCGGCAACCTCGCCGAAGAGTTCACGGCCGTCGGCATCGCCCCGACCACAGCGTTCGGCACGATGGCTCTCACCGAAGGCAACGTCGACTTCGACGCTCTGGGCATCGCGCCCACCACAGCGTTCGGCACGATGGCGTTCAGCCAGCCCGGCACCTTCTCGGCCAACGGCATCGCCCCGACGACGGCCTTCGGCACGATGTCGTTCACGACGGGCAACGTCGACTTCGACGCCTTGGGCATCGCGCCCACGACAGCGTTCGGCACGATGGCCTTCGGCTCGAACGAGAACTTCGACGCCACCGGCATCGCATCCACCACCGCGTTCGGCGTCATGGCGTTCACCGTCGGCAACCGCGACCTCACGTTGCTCGGTATCGCGCCCACCACAGCGTTCGGGGCCATGACGTTCAGCGGTGGCGTCCCCCGCGACCCCACCGTCGTGCGCGTGGTGCTCGGCCTCCGTCGCTTCGACGTGACGCTCAACGAGCGCCGCTTCGACGCCTCACTCACCTCGTAACCCCTGAAAGGAATGGCAATGCTCCTCGACCAATTCATAGAGCGCGCCCAAGTAGTGCTCGGCTCCGCGGTGACCTGGATCGCCGCTACCGTCGCAGTGCTCCAATTCGTCCTCACCCAGGACGTGGTCCTCGCCACCCCCGAGCTGGCGGACTGGATCGGCCAAGCGATCACGACCCTTCTGGGCGTGCTAGCGGTGATCCGTCGCGTCAGCCCTGTCCCCGTCTCCCAGAGAGGACTCGTCTGAAATGCAGCACCCCAACGCAAAGTGGGTCGGCCACGAGCGCAAAGGTGGTGAGCCTCGTCGAGGCGACCTGCCCGTGCGCGGCGTGGTCCACACCACCGAAACCAAGGCTGGCTCGGCCAAGGCCCTCTTCTCGATGGAGTGGCCGTACCACATCATCGCCGACCCCGTGACCCGCGAGCTGTACCAGATGATCCGCCTGGATCGCACCGCGTACAGCCTCAAGGGCTACTCGTCGATGACGTCGAGCTACCGCCGCAAGAACCCCTCGTTCGAGACCAACCACGCTGGCCGCTTCTGCGTCCAGGTGACGTTGATCGGCTACGCCCGCGACATGCACAAGCTGACCAACGAGCAGCTCGACTGGCTCGCCACCGAGGTCTTCGCTCCCATCATGGATCTGACCGGCATCCCGAACTCGTGGGATACGCCGCTCGGCAACGGTGATGGCTTCGTGCTGGCCACCGACACCTACGTCGGTCGCAAGACTCCGAAGGAGTGGTACAACTTCACCGGTTGGGCCACCCACCAGACGAGCCCCGGCCAGGACCATTGGGACCCAGGTCGCCTCAACGTCAAGCGCATCGCGAAGACGATCGACGCCTTGACCAAGGCCGACGAGGTCGAGGAGCTGCCCGAGCTGGCCGAGCTGGGCAAGGTCTACAACCGGCTTGAGCCAGGCGACAAGCATCCCGTGTGCGAACTCATGCAGCGCGGGTTCCGCCGCCTGCCCGACTCCGACGGGCGTCCCCTGTGGGGCGGCAAGATCGACGGCACCAAGTCGACCGAGCTGACCCAGGCATGGAAGCGGTTCGAGGAGACCTCGTTCCCTCGACGCAAGAACAACGACGGCATCGTCGGCACGTTCGCGTGGACCCACTTCCTCGACTTGGCGATGCCGCTGGTCGAGCACGCCGCGCCGGCCGAGGGCCTCACGAACGAGGAGCTGGCTGCCCAGTTCGATCTCGCTCAACAGCTCATCGGCGACCAGGCCCGGCTCATCGAGACGTTGCGCTCCCAGGTCACCGGCTTCGCCGAGGCTCTACACACGATCGCCGACGCCAACTCGAAGGCGGTCGAGCTGTCGCACACGTTGAACGAGTCCGCGCTCGAACCGCTGGCGACCATCCGCAAGGATGTGCTCGGCTGAATGGGTCTCCTCGACAGCTACCCCATCTTCCAGGCCGACACCGAAGTCCTGTGCAGGACCGCTCTCATCCTTGAAGGCATCACGGCCCTCCCTGACGGCGCGGTCGTCGATGACGGCGATCGTGAGCGCCTCGCCGAGGCCAGAGCCCAAGGCATGGGAGCCCCAACGCTCACGAGCCTCCTGCGCAAGCTCGGGTTCGAGATCGGCCAGAGCAACGTCACCGAACATCTCGCCGGGCGCTGTCTGTGTGGCCCCGACGTCACCCTGCGCGGGAGTAGCGACTGAATGGGCCTCCTCGACGACATGAACGCGGCCCCCAAGCCGGGCGGCTGGGCACACAAGGACCCTGCCGGTTGGGAACAGGGGTACGAGGTCGGCCCCAACGGTGGGCACCTCTGCATTCGCAAGGACGATGACGTCGAGCCCGACGACTGGGGCTACATCCTCACGAACCTCGGGCTCGACCCCGAGCGATACACCGTGGCCGAAGACTCGGTCGAGGTGCGCTCGTGGGACATGAACGTCGGCGGCGGGACCATCGAGCGGGCCTACTACTTCAAGGCTCGCATCCGTCTGCGTTCACACATGGTCACCGACAAGGACATGGAGGCCCTCTGCAAGAGGGCCTCCCGTCTCAAGTCGGCGTCACCGAGGGCCGCGACCGGCGAAGGTCGAGCGCTGGTCGTGGCCCTCGCAGACTGGCAGATCGGCAAAGGCGAAGGCGGCGGCACCGAAGCCACCGTCGATCGTATCGCCGTCTGTCTGGACCAGGCGCTCGAACGAGCCAAGGCCGAGAAGCCCGACTCGATCGTGCTCGCCGGACTCGGTGACCTCGCCGAGGGCTGCAACGGCTGGTACCCACACCAGCTCTATGAGATCGACCTCGACGAGCGGGAGCAGATGCGTGTCGCCACGCGGCTCCTCCTGTCCGCGGTCGACCGCTTCTTGGGCTGGCCGATCACGCTCACCTCGTGCGTGTCGAACCATGGAGAGAAACGTGACGACGGAAAGCACCGAACCTCCATCACCGACAACCGGGACCTCCAGCTCCTCGACAGAGTCGGAGACGTCCTTGGCGCCAACCCCGAGCGGTATCACGACGTCAAACTCGTCGGTCCTCATGAAGCCGACCCGACCGTCACTCGCTTCGATGTCGAAGGTGTGAGAGTCGCCACCACCCATGGCCATGTCGGCATGGGTGGCAAGGACGCCTCGGTCGCGGTCGACAAGTGGCTCACCGGACAGATCAAGGGCCAGCGTCCAGCCCAGGACGTCGAGCTTCTCTTGACCGGGCACCGCCACCACTTCGCAGCCGCCGAGTTCGGGCTGACGAGGAGCTGGTACCAGGCGCCCGCGATGGACGGCGGCTCGATCTGGTTCGCGTCGGCCAACGGCATCCAGTCCCATAGCGGGATGCTCTCGCTCATGGTGGGGCGCGGATGCGGGGACCGACGCGTGTCGGCCCCCGTGATCCACGAGCCCTGATCGGCTATCCTCGCCCCGACCAACGAAAGGGGCGCACGATGCGCAGGAAGTCCGAGTGGGAACGCCAACAAGAACGAGCGGTGAGCCAGCTCCTCTACGGGGTGCGCCCCGGCAGGCGCCGTCGATGGTGGCAACGCCGCTCGACGCCCGGCAACGGCTCGATCCTGAGGACGCGATGAGCATCGCCAACTTCCTCGCCACCCTCGAAGCCGCGGCCGACAGCGGCGAACTCGACGCGCCTGAGGAACTCACCGACGCCACGATCTTGCTCCAACTCTCGTTCGGCGGGGGGTCGTCCAGGCTCACCGTCGGCGACCTGCGCGACGCCGTGCGGCGACTCGCCGAGCCAGCTCACCAACAAGCAACCCAAGGGAATGAAGAATGAGAAAGCCACTATACGCAGTGCTCGCTGGCGTCATGCTGGCGACCACATTGACCTTCACAGGAGGCTCGGGGGCACCGCTCTCGGCGCCGGTCGTGGAGGACGTGCTCGGTGCTGACGTCGCCGACGCCCACGCCAAGCAATCCAACTGCCTGGCGCTCGTCACCTACGAGTACCACAACGGCATCCGGTACGTTGGCACGCTCCTCAAGAACGGGCACCACATCGACTGCCTGTACTGGGCCGAAGTCGTTTGCCAGCTCTACTTCTGGGGTGAGTGGCATGTGACCTCGGTGCAGTCGCCGTACCACAACCAGGCGACCACCGGCTCGTCGGGCAACCACTACCTGTGGTGCCCATCGAGCTGGGACATGTCGTATTGGACTCTTGCCGATCTGGCTGCACACAACCAGTAGCTCCTTGCAAGGAACGCGAGAAGCCCCCGCCCTGGGACAGTGGGCGGGGGCTTCTTCGCGTCCAGACCACTTCATTGATCCAGGACGATTCGGAGATCGTAGCGTCAGTAGTTGGTGATGGTGAGGATTCTCCCTTCGTCGCGGAGCGCCAGGAGTCGCATGGCCACGATGAAGGCGAGCCCGTCGCCCTCGTCGGCAGCCTGAGCGGCACACCACGCGATGTGGTGGGCTTCGGTGTTGCCCTGGAAGACGCTGCGCAGGTGTCCGCCGTCGGGATCGTTGAGCCGAAGCCACTCGCACAGCTCGGCCATCGACCGGCGCTGGTAGAGCTGATAGGCGATCGACATGAGGCCGTTCGCGCTCATGCGTCCGTCTCCCAGTCGATGTCGGGGCGCCGCCTCTTGGCCTCCTCGCCGTATGCCCCTATCGCTATGTTCCTCTGGCGCAGGATGTTGCACCGGTACTCGCTGTCGAGGAACGCCGTCGTCATCTCCGCCACCTTCGCGCTCTCGCGCTGGATGCGCCAGTGAGAGCTGTAGGCAGCGCGCACAGCCACCACGAACATGATCGCCCCGAAGATCCAGCCGCCCATCACGACATCTCCTTCTCGGCGATGATCCTGGCATGGGTCGGGCAGACCAGAAGCACGAAGATGAGGTCATGCAGCTCGATCACCCGCGTGGTGAGCCACTCGTTAGAGCACCCCTCGACTTGGCATTGGGTGACCTTCACGGCACCTCCTTCACGAGCCCGGCGTCGCGAGCCTGACGCAGCTTCGTGTGCACCGTCGAGGTGCCTAGGTTCATCTCGTCCGCGATCTCCTGGATGGTGAGCCCCGTGTCGCGCAGCCGGGCCACCTCTTCGACCATCGGCCACGTGGACGGTCGCGGCTTCGGGGTGTGTCGAGTCATGAGCCATTCCTCCAGAAGCCAGAGAGCCTCTCCTCCCAATGCTTCGGAAGTGAACGCTCGCGGGTGCCGGACATGACGACCAACTGTGTGAAGTCGCGTCTCCCGAACGCGGGGTCCTCGACCGTTGGCTTCGAGTAGTCGTCGGGGTAGTCGTACTTGCGATCGACGACATCGAAGGTGTTCTTGTCGAACACGGTGAGCCGAGAAGTGTTGCACCGCTCGCAGGTGACGACCGAGCCGATGGTGAGGTGATCGACTCGATACCGCGTAGCGAGCCCGGTGGTCCACGCGTGACCGTAGGAGCGGCACTCCTTGAATGAGCGCGGGAGTTGTTCTGCCCAGGTCTTCATCGTGCACCTCCGAGCAGGTGCAGGAGGTTGGCCGCTTCCTCGATCCGCATGCGCACGGAGCCGTCGGCGTGGACCGCGAGGTTCATGAGTGGAACGTCGGGCTTCGGTTCGGGAGTGGCGTTGGCTTCCTCGACGGTGATGTTGGCGACCTCAGCCTTCTTCGGCTTCTTCCTTCTGGCCCGGCTCGGCTGGACGATGAACGTGCCTTGGTTCGGTGGCTTCGGCCAGCCCTCCGCGATGACTCGCCCGAGGTCGGAGATGACCCAGCGCTTGTGCGCCCGCTCCTTCCCGTTCTCAGCGAGCAGCCCGCGCTCGACGAGTGAATAGATCAGCTTGTAGGTGACATGTCGGCTCGCCAGTCCGGCGTGGTCGCCGATCTCGCGTGCGGTCATCTCGTCGCTGTGCACCGCGTACGCGAGTGCGAGTTGCTCCTCCTCGGTCAGCTCGATCGCGCTCGGGAGCACGTCTTCGATCATGGGCTCTTGCATGGTTGATCCTTCCGTTGGGTTCATGAGCCCCGAGGGTACGCATGCGCTAAAGCGGATGCAAGCACCCTCATAAGCACAGTGCTTATGATGACGAAACACGAATGAAAGGCGTGACCCCATGGCCCGACGATCGCTAATGGATCTGGCATCCGTCGCCGCGTATCTGCACACGACAGAACGGCACGTTCGCGCCCTGGTTGCACGCAGGGCGATCCCGTACCTCAAGGTTGGGAAGTACCTGCGGTTCGATCAGGCCGATATCGACGACTGGCTCGACTCCAGCCGCGTCGAGGTCGCTGACTGGCGCATAATCGCAGGTCAGAGCCTAAGAACAATTTGAGCAGTGGCTTTAGCGAGTGCTCGGAAAGTTCTTATGTCATACTGGTGTCCCACCAACGAAAGGGTAGGACATGACCACCTTCCAGGGGTTCCACGAACACCACCGCCGTAGCCGCACGAGTACCGCCTCACTGATCGGCGCCCTCTACGAGGACAACGTCGCTGGAGGCAATCTCCACATCGTGCTCGACGACGGCAACACCGAGGCCCATCACATCGCGTGGTGCGCCACCAATGCCGCCGACGAAGACGACCATCTCGGATTCGAGATCGCCCTGCGGTTGCTCCAGCTCACCGAGGCCGAGGTCACCAGCCTCTACGCCGCCCGGCCATGGGAGGGGGCACGATGACCACCGCCATCTATTGCCGCATCTCCAAAGACGTCACCGACGAAGGCGCAGGCGTCGACCGCCAGCGGGCCGACTGCGAAGCGCTCTGCGCCTCTCGCCGCTGGAAGATCAGCGGCACTTATATCGACAACGACATCTCGGCGTCGGCTGGCAAGCACCGACCCGAGTGGGAGCGGATGCTCGACGACGTGCGTGCCGGGAAGATCAAGCGCATCGTCGCCTACCACGTCGACCGGCTCTCGCGTCGGCCGCTGGAGATCGAGCAGCTCCTCGACATCCTCAATCAGAAGGGCGCCGAGATCGCGTGCACCTCTGGCATCGCCACCGACGAGTTCTCGATCCGCATCCACGCAGCGGTCGCGGCTCAGGAGTCGAAGAACATGGCACGCCGAATCAAGCGAGCACACAAGCAGCTCGCCGAAGAGGGGCGTCCGAACGGGGGCGCTCGACCCTTCGGCTTCGAGGACGACCAGATCACTCATCGTGAAGACGAGGCCGCGATTCTCGCCGAGGCAGCCGACCGCTACCTCGGTGGCGAGAACCTCTCGTCGATCGCCCGGTGGATCGAGTCGACCGGCACGTCGACCGCTCAAGGCAATGACAACTGGTTTCCGTCCTGCCTGCGCCGACTCCTCATCCAGCCCCGTGTCGCCGGTCTCCGGTCGCACGGCGACACGATGACCAAGGCCGTGTGGGAGCCGATCATCTCCGAAGAGAAGTGGGCTGCCTGTTGTGCCCGCGCCGAGGAGACGACTGAGGGTCGAGCGAAGCGTCAGCCGCGACTTCTCGGCGGCACGATCAAGTGCGGGGGCTGCGGCAGAGGGATGCAGTATGTCGTCAAGAGGGAAAGATACGGATCGCGTCCCACTTACCGCTGCACGGTGAATGCTCAGATCCGTGGATGTGGCCGCATCTCAATCTCGGCAGCACCAGTCGAGCGGCTCGCCCTTGAGGCCATGGTTGATCATCTTGAAGACTTCGATCCGACCGTCGGCCTCAAGGCCCGAGCGCTCGAAGACATCCAGGCCGACCTCGACGCCATCGAGGCTCGCCGGGCTGCCGGGCTGGAGATGTTCATGGCGGGCGACATCACCCGAGAGGAATGGGCGAAGGTCAACTCGATGACCGACGACAAGGCGGCTCCGCTGCGCTCAGAGATGGACGCTGCGCTGGCCGAAGCCATGGAGGCGGAGTCCGCTTCGCTGGTCGCCAGGCTCGCCCAGGCCGACGACCCGATCGAGTTCTTCGAGCAGCTCGACATGGACACCCGCAAGGCCACGGTGGCGTCGATGATCGAGTCCATCGTCGTCCATCCAGCGAAGCGGTCCGGTCGGGGGCAGGACATCATCGAGCGTTGCGAGATCACGTTCAAGTAACCGACGCGTAGTGCCGATGGCCTACTCATGAGAGGCCACCAACTACAAGCAAGACGTATCCGCCAGGGGATGACGAGGGGGCTGGTCGCCAGCCGACTCGGCATCCCCTGGACCGTTTACCGCCGCATCGAGATCGACGACACCGAGGTGCCAGTCGAGTTGGACATCGAGGCTGCCCTAGACTGGGACGGGACGAAGGCAACGATGCCGAGCCCCGAAGCGGTCCGCAACACGATCGCCGAACTCGTGCACAGAAGGGTCTAGGTGGGGCCGACTGACCTGCCTGGAGTGGGTGAACGGCGGGGGCTCATCGGCCCTCGCCGTTCGTCGTTTAGGCCCGGCCCGAATTTCTGCGAGAATGTGCTAAAGGTCCTAGGTCGTTTGACCGAAGACGTAACCACGGTGTCGCCAATAAGGCACCGTAATCGAAAGGGCAACAATGCGAACACTCCTCACTCTCTTCGTCGGGCTGGGCCTCGTCATCCTCGTGATGGCGACCCAAGCGGACCCCGCAATCGCTGACCGCTGCGAATGGGAAGAGGAGAACAAGCCGGAACTCTTCACGCCCGAAAGGCTCCCCGAATGCTTCCCCGCCACCCCGACCCCGACGTCCACGCCTGGTGCGACCGCTACGCCCACACCCGAGCCATCGCCCTCACCCACCGAGACCCCGGTGCCGACTGCTACGGCATCGCCAGCACCTACCGCCACACCTACGACCGAGAGTACGCCTTCGCCCGAATCGTCGCCGACACCGGCCCCGACGCCGACACCCGAGACGCCGACCCCGACCTCTACCCCAACCCCTGAGCCGGAGCCCACGCCCGATGACGAGTGTGATGGCCGCTTCGACCGGGACGCCGCAGGCGTGTGTGGAGTCGAGGACCCCGACGGCGCCGACTGCAACCCCGAGGGCGGTCTGACGTTCCCCAACTGCGAGGTCGACGAAGACCCGCCACCGCTCACCCGGTTGCCGAACACGGGCACCGATCCCCGTACGCTGTCCATCGTTGGACTGGCACTCATGCTCGTCGGAGCCGCAGGACTCAAAGCCTCGGTCCGACAGACGGTGGGCTAGAGGCTTCCCCCCCCCTCGCCCCACCCCGACCCCCTGGCGGCAAGTTTCGCATCCCTGCCGCCGGGGGGTCTCCTTCGCCAACCCCCGAAACGACCAGGAGTCACCACCGCCATGCCCGAAGAACAAGACCCCGAAGTGCGCAACGTCTACGACCTCGACGTCGGAATGGCTGCCTCGCTCGTCCTGGCAGCCGGTGACGGCCACCTGTACCCGGTCGGCCTTGCCCTCATGTGCGCCGTCGCCGAGGAGGCCCACGCTGCGCTGGAGGCTGGCGACGACGAGTGGCGCGATCATCTGATCAGGGCGGGCGCTGAGGCGTCTGCACTCATCATGACGATGCTGAATGGCAGCGTCGTCGAGATCGACGGCTCCGCCCTCAGTCCTGAGCAACAGACGCTCGTCGAAGACGTCGCCCGTTCCTTCCCCTCACCCGAGTCTGAGGATTCGGCGTCATGAAGATGGAAGGCGCCGAGGACGTCTTCCCGCCCCGCAACGATCAGGGGCGCCCGGTCGTCCCTCATCCCACCAAGCCCAACTCCACCCGAACACTGTCGCGGCCCTCCTCGTACGGCAAGACCCTGACCGACTCCTACCAGATCGAGCGGGCCTACCGGCGCAAGATGCTGCGAGGTGCCGGGCTCCGTCCAGCGCTCGCCGAGCAGGCCATCCCGCTCGACCCCAAGGCCGATCGCCTGGCGCTCGATGCCCTCGTCGAGGAAGCCGCCCGCACCGGGGGCGACGGCGACCGCGCCAAGCTCGGCACCATGATGCACGACGTGTGGGAGCGCTTCCTGCGCTCAGGCGAAGTGGTCGACGTGGCCGAGCAGTACGTCGCCACCCGTGACGCCGTGATTCGTCTCCTGACCGAGGCCAACCTGCGTCCGCTCGACGACGACTGGATCGAGCCGTTCGTGATCAACGACTCGCACGACGCCGCAGGCCAGTTCGACTTCGCCACCTACTACGGCGGACGTCCCAAGCCGGTGATCGCCGACTTCAAGACCGGCGCCTGGCGTCCCACCGAGTTCGACATGCCGATCACCTACGGCTGCCAGCTCTACCTCTACGCCACCGCCACCCGCGTCTGGCGCGGGCTCGACCAGGAGCCCGAGCCCATCCCCGAGGACTTCTTCGACAAGGAGCTTGCACTGATCGTGTGGGCGCCCGCCGACGGCGACGGCACCGTCGAGCTGATCGAAGTCGACCTCACCGTCTGCGCCGACCTCTGCGAGTTGGCCGCACAAGTTCGTGAGTCGCGAGGCGTAGCGGTACGCCGAGCGATCATGACTCCCGTCAGCATCGACGCCCTGTCTGAGAACACAGGGATGTCCACGTCGGTCGACGGTGAGCGGGCTGGAGCCCCCGAGCAGCTTGATCCGGCTGCCGGGGGCTCGCCCATCCAAGAACCTGAGGAGGGCGAGTCGGCGATGACGCTTGAGCCCTCTTCGGAAAGAGGAGCCAAGGGGGAGGGAATCATCCATGATGCGCCCGAGCGGCCCCAACCCCTTGGCTCTGAACTCGCAGCCCAAGTCGGCTCGCTGCGTAAGCGGCTGACGCGTCTTGTCGATCGGACAGAGCTGACCAAGCAGGCCGTCAACAAGCTCATGGTCGAGAACAAGCTGCCGCCGCTCACCAAGCTCGACGAGCAGACGCACGACACCGTGGCCGACTGGTCATCTCTGGTCGCGACCCTGGAGCTGGGCATGGGTCTCCATGCTCCGCACCGGGACCGGCTCGAAGCGTCCATCGAGCTGTTCGAGGCGCTGGAGCCTGAGGCAGCCGCAGAGATCGAGGCCGCAGCCAAAGAGCAAGACGTCCCGCATCTCAAGTCCGGCGAGCTGACAGACCGAGACCTCGACATCCTCGACCGTCTCATCACTCGACACAACGTAAGGGCACAAGCATGAGGGACGAGTTCCTCTTCCTCCTCAACATCTGCATGGTCGGTCTCCTCATCGTGATTGCGGGTATGGCCGTCTTCACTGGCTCGGAGCGTAAGTCGCTCGTGCACCTCGACGACGACACCTGCATCGAAGTCACCGAGCACTACATGGTCCTCGACCTCTGGCGCATGAAGCGCAACGAACACATCACCAACTGCTGAAAGGCACACCATCATGGAAATGAAAGCAACCGGCGACCTGCCCGAAGCATTCGCTTGGGCCAACTCCGTCGCAGGAGAAACCACCCTCGAAGGCCGCGTCGACCAGGTCTGCGACGAGCCGATCGAGATGGAGGACCGCTTCAACGAAGGCGTCCGCCAGAGCGTCGTCTACGTCGTGATCGAGGACCCCACCGGCGACCTCTACACGCTGTGGATGACCGAGAAGAAGGACGTCGACAAGAACCCTCGCCCCGACCGCAAGTACCAGGCGGTCGCCGCGGCACTCAAGGACGCTGGCGTCAGCCAGATCCTCGAAGGCGGCACCCTCAAGATCCAGCACAGCTCCGACAACGACACCGGCAAAGGCAACGCCGAGAAGATCTTCAAGGCCAAGTACACGCCCCCGGCGACCGGCATGGCCATGGAGTCCGAGGAGGACGCCTTCTAGGTCGCGTGCTGCCACGCGTGGGCGCCCCGAGCTAGTCACCCCTCCCGGCTCGGGGCGCCCGTCCCTTCGACCAGAAAGCCCCCATGACACTCACGCCCGCCTACGCCGAACTCATGCGCCGCGCCTACAAGCAGGCGCTCTACAGCCCCGACCCCTCCACCCAGAACGGGGCCGTGATCGCACAGCCCACACCCGACAAGCTCGACCACATCTGGCCCGGCTACGTCCTCGGTGTCGGCTGCAACACATTCTGGCGAGTGAAGCCCGACCTCGAACGCCCCGGCAAGTACGACCGCATCGAGCACGCCGAACGCTCAGCGATCTTCGACGCAGTGCGAGCCCACAACGGCAACTGGCTCCAAGGCTCGACCCTGGTCTGCCTGTGGGCTGCGTGCGCCGACTGCGCCCGAGCGATCATCGGCGTCGGCATCGAGAAGATCGTGACCCACGCCTACTACGAGACGGTCGCCTCGCAGCGCTGGCAGGAATCCATCGCCATCGCCGACGCCATGCTCGAAGACGCAGGCGTCTCCCGAGAAGTCATCACCCCCGGCCAGCTCGGGCCAATCCTCTTCGACGAACGGAAAGTGAACCTCTGACATGCGCACCACCCCCAACCGCTACACCACCATGTACCGCTCGCTGCGCAAGCGGGCCGACGACAAGCCCGGCAAGTGGGTCTCCTCGCTCATGCCGTTCTGTGAGGAAGGCGAACCCTACGCGGTCCTGTCGAACCGCTCGGGCCAGATCGTCAACCGCATCCGTCACGGCAAGTGCACCGCCTTTGCCGGGGCCACCTACGAGGCCCGTGCCTGCAAGGACCCCAAGACCAACACCCCCCGTATCGCTGTGAGGCGAGTGCAGTGAGCGCATTGCGGTACGACGAGGGCAAGCCCAAGTGGCACATGCTGCGCAAGGCCGGTAATGCCCTCGTCCACGTCATCCGCGTGTTCGAGCAGGGCGCCGTCAAGTACGAGGTCGACAACTGGCTCAAGGGCGGCAAGAACGACGAGGAGTACCTCGATGCCCTCGACCGTCACGCCCAGAAGATCGCCGACGGCGAGTTCTACGACACCGAATCAGGGTGCTCTCACTACGGCCACATCATCGCCAACTGCATCATGGCGTTGCGCTGCAACTACCCCGACGCCCCCGGCATCGACCCCGAGTTCGACCAGGACGCCTACCTCGTTCGGTGGGGACAGGACAACCCGCCACCCCCCCAGGAGCCCGAGCCGGTCGAGCACCTCCCCGCCATTGTCCTGCACCCGCCCGGCCTCGCCAAGGCGGTCCTCGGCCTCCTCGCCGACGTCCCCTACCCCGATGGGCTCCACCGCAAGAACATCTGGCACGCCCTCGAAGGCTCCACGTTCGACGGCAAGCCACTCACGTGGGCCATGACCTACTCGATGGTCATGCGGCTGGAGCGGGCGGGACTGATCGAAGGGATGAGCCGCACTGGCCCCTACCGGATCGCCACGGGCAGGCCCTTGTGACCTCGCGAGCCGTCGAGGTTCCACCCATCCATGCCCTCGTGCGTTACCTCTGCGAGCGCGACGGCAAGCCGGTCTACTCCGAGCGCCACTACGACAACGCCCTCAAGTACGCCGGGCAGATGTACGACGTCGGCATCGGCCGGGCCGTCGCCTCGCTCGGCTCAGCCTTCAAGCGTGACCTGATCTCAGCCATCGAATGGCTGGAGAACAACCCGCCCACAATCACCATGCCGGACGGCTTCAAGTTCGGCGAAGGAGCAAGATGAAACGCGTCGACCGCTGGCTCATCCTGGCCGTGCTCTGCCTCGTCACCGCGGCATGTGCGGGGGAGCGTGACATCTCCGACTTCGGGGACGAATTCACCCCTCAGCTCGTGCTCCTTACCGACGGCCGTGCCATCGAATGTGTGGCTCTGAGCTACGAAGGAGACGGCATGGCCGTCCTCGGACTCTCGTGCGACTGGAGCCAGTGATGGTCAGCCACCCCGCCCAGTTCTCCGAACACATCATCGACCAGATCCACCAGCGCCTCGACCCGCGCAAGCAGCGCCGGATACTCGACCCGTTCGCCGGGACCGGGGGCATCCACGAGCTGCGCCGCTGGGGCCACAACACCGTCGGCGTCGAGATCGAACCCAAGTGGGCTCGCTGGCATCCGCTCACCGAAACCGGGGACGCCACCGACCTCAAGTGGAGGGCCAGGAGCTTCGACGCCATCGTCACCTCGCCCGCCTACGGCAACCGGCTCGCCGACGCCTACGTGCCCAAGAAGATGGACACCTCGACCAGGCTCAGCTACCGCATCTCGCTCGGCCAAGACCTCAAGGCAGGCAACGCCGGGGGCATGCACTTCGGCGACGACTACAAGGAGCTGCACCGTAAGGCGTGGTCCGAAGCTGAGCGCGTCCTGCGCCGCGGTGGCCTCTTCATCCTCAACTGCAAGAACTTCTACAAGGCAGGCGTCGAGCAGCTCGTCTGCGAATGGCACACCGAAGCTCTCGTCGACCTCGGCCTCGTTGTCCTCGCCGACGACGAGATCACGGCCCCCAACCGGGGCTTCACCTTCTCACCCAACCGCCAGCGCCTCCCCGAGAGGCTCATCACATTGGAGAAACCAGAATGAGCAACGAGACCGAGCGCCCGTACACTGAGCGTCACTGGCTGAGTCCCAAGCTGTTCGCTACCGCCTACATCTCCGCCGACCTCCAGGTCGTGCGCGATGAGATCGAGGGCGACGTCGGGGCCGTGACCATCACGCTACACAACGGCGAAGACACGACCGCCATCCACCAGCTCGTGCGCTCCGACAGCGTCAAGGATCTCTGCGGTTCGCTCGAAGATATGTCCGACATCATCGACGGTGTGGCCGCGTCGCTGCGTGCCGCTGAGCTTGCCCCGCCGCTCCCCGACGAGCAGCGCGAGCTTCGCCGCCAAGAGGCGTTCGCCGAGATGCTCGGGACTCGCCTCACCGGGCCGTCGGACTATGACGGCGTCGACATCGACCTCACCACCGATGAGTCCTGAGGACGTCATCGCCCAGGTCTGCGTCAACCCGAGGCCCACACCGTTCACGGCAGGGTTCGTGGCCGACATCGCCCGGTGCTCGACCAAAGAGGCCGAGCGGGCATGTCGGGCGGCTGCCGCAATCGGGGTGTGTGTTGTCTCGAAGGACAAGCCGCCCCCTGAGCGGGGTGACGCCATCTATGCAGGCGTGCGCTCTAAGGCGTTGCCGTACGCGAAGAAGCGGGCAGAGGACAGGAAGAGAGCCAATGCTGAGACGACGCAAAGCTGAGAAGCAGCGCCAAGCCGACATGAAGGACATGGGGCGGCGGCGGTTCTTGGGGCTCATGGCCGCAGCGCCCGTCGCCGCAGCCATGGCGCCCGATCTCCTCGACGACCTGCCCGGCGAAGTCATCGACGCCAGCGATGTCACGTGGTCGTCTGTCGACCTCGTCGAGAAGGCGGTCAACGGGCTCACCGAGGCCCGGCTGTGGGTCAACGGCATCGAGATCAGCGACCACGTGCACTCGTTCTCGATGCTGGAGAGCTGCGATCAAGTCGAGAAGACGACCTTCGGCGACACGAATCGCACCTACGTGCCCGGCCTTCGTTCGACCGAGTTGGAGGTCGACGGTGTCACCGTCCCGGTCGAAGGTCACGTCACCGTCGAATGGGCCACCGACCTCGCCGTGCCGGGGTACCGCGTGGACACGCCGTTCGCCGACTCCCTGCCCGCCTATCAAGAAGCGAGGCGCCGGGCATGGGAAGACATCGAGTGATCGACCCCGAGATCCTCAACGCCGTCACCTCCTATGCGAGGCGGGGCTACGAGATCATCCCACTCAACCCCAACAAGTCGCCGCACTCCGAGCTGGCACCGCACGGCTTCCGGTCCGCCACCACCGACGTCGCCAAGCTCACCGCCATGTGGATCGAGCACCCCGACCTCCTCATTGGATGCAGGGTGCCCGAAGACGTCATCATCCTGGACCTCGACGTGCGCTACGGCGCCGACCGGATCTGGGACGCCCTCGGCGGCAACGACATCGACACCCGCACCCACTACTCGGGGCGCAACGACGGGGGGCGCCACGTCTGGCTCAGGCGCCCCGCCGAAGACCTCTCCACCACCGGGCTCGACCGCTGGGCCGTCGACCACGGGCTCGGCGACAAGAGTGGCATCGACCTGTTACACCGGGACCTGCGCTACACGATCCTGCCCCCGTCGCGGCACCCCGAGACCGGCAAGGCGTACTACTGGGAAGACGAGACGCTCCCCATCGCCGACTGCCCCGAATGGCTCACCAAGCTTCTCGTCGAGCGGCCCGAGCGGGCCGAGCCCCGTGAGCGCACCGACTACCAGGGCGAGTCGATCTTCGAGTGGTTCGAGCACCGGCACCTGTGGTCGGAGATCCTCGACGGCTGGACCCTCGTCAAAGGCGACGGCGAGAACCCTGGCAGCCTGTGGCGTCACCCCGACGCCACCGCGCCACACTCAGCCAGCGTCTCAAGCGACGGCAAGAACCGGCTGTACGTGTACTCGCCCAACACGCCGCTCCCCACCGAGACCGGGATCTCCAAGTTCGACGCCTACGCGCTCATGGGCCATGGCGGCGACGAGGCCCGCGCCCTCGAAGCGATGCGCGAGTTGCCGGGGGCTCCCTCGACGTCGGCGCCGGTCGACCTCATCGAATGGGGCGGGCCGAAGCTGTACGACGAGAAGCGTGAGAAAGGCTCGCGCTTCTCGATCCTGTCGGCCCGCGAGATCCTCGAACTCGACCCGCCCGACTGGATCATCGACGACATCATCGAGAAGGACTCGCTCGCCGTGCTCTACGGTGCGTCGGGCTCGGGCAAGAGCTGGCTGGCCATCGACTGGGCGCTGTCGATCGCGTCGGGCCGTGACTTCTTCTCACACTCCACCAGCCGGGGCAAGGTGCTGTACTGCATCGGCGAAGGCGCCGCGGGGATACCGCAGCGTCAGATGGCGTGGCTCGATCATCGCGGGCTGGAGCTGGACGATATCGAGGGCATGTTCTGGCTCAACGGCTCCGAGAACCTCATGGACGACGGCACGTTCCGTGCGCTCCTCAAGGAGGTGGGCGAGCGGTCGCCGGACTTGATCGTCATCGACACCTTGGCCCGGTACACGCTCATGGACGAGAACAACGCGTCGGACATGCAGCGCTTCGTCGACCGGCTCGACGACCTGCGCCGCGTGACCGGGGCGTGCGTGCTTGTGGTGCATCACTCGGGTAAAGAGGTCGAGCGGGGGGCGCGAGGTTCCACGGCGTTGCGTGCCTCAGTCGACACCGAGCTGGGGCTCTCCGAAGACGAAGGCACCATCACGCTCAAGGCCACCAAGCAGAAGAACTCGGCGCTCACTGGAGACGCCGTGCGGATGCGGCTCAGGAGCTTCGGCGACGGGGCGGTCCTCGTCTCGGCGCTCGTGCTCGACGATGAGGAGGAGACGCCTGTGGCCTCTGGTGGGTCCGCTGAGCGAGTCGACCAGATCATCTTGCGTCTGTTGGCTGAGCGTCAGAGCGCAGGCGAGGAGGCCGTCAGCTCGACGCGTGAGATCAAGAACGTCCTCGAAGACGTCGGTGTGCTCATCGACCAGGGAATGATCAACGGCTCGATGGCCTTGCTGTCCGATGCCGGGCTCGTGGCGAGGGTCGGACATCCGACGATGGGCAAGTACGAGGTCACCGACGCGGGCTACAGGGAGCTGACGTGAACGGCCTCAGACTCTCAAGCTCCTCAGGAATCCGCCTCAAGAACACGACCGGTAGG
>JABDIW010000148.1 GCA_013003515.1 Acidimicrobiia bacterium | reverse complement strand
TGTCCTGGTTCGACGAACGGTTGAAGGTGATGGACACCTACGGTCTCCGCGAACGCTGCTACCTCGACCCAGGAACCGGGTTCGGTCCCGCGCATTGGGATTGGTCTGACCGGGCGGAGTATCAGCGGAAGATCTACACCGGTCTCGACCAGCTGCGGCGATTCGATCTGCCGATCTATGTTCCGGTGCCATGGAAGCAGACCGAGGATCGCCTGGAACTCCTCGACATCGCGCTGAGCCATGACGTCGACTTTGCACGCGCCCACCACCCGGCCCAGGTGCGTCAGCACTACGACGAGGTGATGGCGGCGCAGCGCTGATGCGAGATCTCCGCGATGTCGAGGCCGAGGCGTTCCGTCGCTGTCTCGACACGCCCGCTCGAGCCTCGACCCTTCCGCCCGCCGCGTACACAGACGCCGAACTCTACGAGCGCGAACAGCGTCTGGTCTTTCGTCAGGGATGGGTTGGCGTTGGACGAGCGGACCGTTGGACCAACACCGGCGACTACGCCACGTTCGAGATCGGGGGTGTCCCGGTCGTTGTCGTGCGAGCTGACAACGGTCTTCGGGCGCACGCCAACACGTGTCGCCATCGCGCCAGCATGATCGTCTCCGGCGAGGGCAACTGCACGCGTATGCGTTGCCCCTTCCATGCGTGGACCTACAGCCTCGACGGTCGCCTCGTCGGTGCACCCGACATGCATCGCACACCCGGTTTCGACAAGGAGGAACATGGGCTGGTCCCTTTTCGGGTCGAACAACGGCATGGCTTCGTGTTCGTGAGTGTCGACCCCGACCCGCCAAGTATCGACGACTGGTTCGCGGACTTCGACCCGATCCACGCCCCGTGGCCGATTTCCGAGCTCGTCATGACGCATCGGCGCGAGTTCACCGTGGACTGCAATTGGAAGGCCTTCGCCGAGGTCTTCAACGAGTACTACCACCTGCCGTACGTGCACCCCGGCAGCATCGACGACATGTACAACGACCCCGACGAGCCGGAGGAGGTCAAGGGTGCGTTCGCGACGCAGTTCGGTACCACGACGGGCTCGGCGGCGATCCTTGGCGACGACGAGGAACAGGCGTTGCCCCTCATCCCCGAATTGTCCGGACGCGAGGCGCGGGGTGTTCGTTACACCTGGCTGTATCCCAACATCGTCACCGCGGTCGGCGTGGACTGTATGTGGATGTATGAGGTCTACCCCGACGGTCCCGGTCGCTGCCGGGTGGCGCGGGTCGTGGCGTTTCCGCCCGACACGGTTGCGGCGCCGGACTTCGAGGCGAAGGTGGGGGAGTACTACCGCCGATTCGACGTGGCGATCAACGAGGACATCCCGGTTCTTGAACAGCAACAGCGAGGCCTGCGCTCACCGTTCGCTGAACAGGCACGCTTCTCGTGGCTCGAGCCGAGTGTGGCCGCCTTCGCCCGCTGGTACGCCGACCGAATGTTGGCCGTCTAGATCAGCACGGGGCGAACCGTTGCTCAATCGCCCCAGTCGACGCGGGCTCCGATGGCCGCAAGATCGTCTCGAGTCTCGGCATACACCGCCTGGTACTTGTACCAGGGCACCGAGTTCCACAGGTGATGGACGAGGTGGTAGTTCTGCCCCAGGAAGAGCACATTCAGCGTTCGACCGGGGAGGGCCCGCGTGTCGTAGAAACGCTCCGTTGAGTCGT
>JABDIW010000134.1 GCA_013003515.1 Acidimicrobiia bacterium | reverse complement strand
GGCCGGCTGGCTCGACATCCCGACCTGTGGGCGGCGGCGGGCACACCGACCACGGTCTTTCCCATCGCTCACGATGATCTCCTTCGGGTGACCGGGGCGGCTTCTGCTGATCTGGCGGAGTCACGATGAGATTCGGTGCTTTTGTCCCGCAGGGGTGGGTGCTCGACCTCCAGGACGTCGCCATCGATGCTCAGTGGCCGGCGATCGTCGCAGCCGCCCAAAGGGCCGAGGCTTCCAACTTCGACTCGGTGTGGGTGTACGACCACTTCCATACGGTCCCGGTGCCGCTCCAGCAATCCGTGTTCGAGGCCTACACGGTGCTCGCCGGGCTGGCAGCATCGACCTCGACGGTCCGGCTCGGTCAGATGTGCACCGCCAACAGTTACCGCAACCCTGCCTATCTGGCGAAGGTGTCATCCAACATCGACGTCATCTCCGGTGGCCGGTTCATCCTGGGCATCGGTGCCGGCTGGTACGACCACGAGTATCTGGCCTACGGCTACCCGTTCCCCAAGGCGTCGGAGCGGATCGGTCAGCTCGGGGAGGCAGTCCGCATCATCAAGACGATGTGGACCGAGGACGAGACGACCTTCGAGGGCAAGCACTACCGGGTCGACGGTGCCATCAACCGTCCCCGCCCCATCCAGAACCCTCATCCCGAGGTCTGGGTCGCCGGGGGAGGGGAGAAGCTGACTCTACGGATCGTCGCCGAGGAGGCCGACTACGCCAACTTCGGTGACGGCATGGATGTGTTCCTCCACAAGAAGGCGGTTCTGGCCCGCCACTGCGAGGCGATAGGCCGCAACCCGGCGGAGATCGGGCTGTCCACGGTGTTCGATTGCCTGATCGCCCCCACCGACCGCGAGGCGGAGGGCAAGCTCGAATGGCTCTTCGAGCGGTGGGCGCACCACGACACTCCGTTGGGCAATTTCGCCTGGGACGAGTTCACCCGTCGCATCCTGGTGGGGTCGCCGGACACGGTCACCGAGCAGCTGGCGGAGTGGAAGGCTGCCGGTTGTGACTACGGGATCATGCAGTTCTTCGAGACCGGTGAGAGCCTGTCAGGCCTGGACCTCTTCGGTCGTGTCGTCATCCCGCGACTGACCGACTGACGCCCATCCGTCTGGATCGATCGAGATTCCGATGTCAGATCCGATCTCGGGTCGATTGCGAACCATCACCTCGAGCGCCGTCCCGGATTGGGGTTGTGCGGTCGCCCGCCATCGGCCGCCGACGAAGCTCCTGGCTACCACCGTGCCCGCCAGATCGTCCCCGATCGCGATCGCGTCTGGAAGCAACGCGGCTCGGTGGCGGCCAGTGGGCAGGGTGCAGGGCAAGGCTCCCCACGGTGTCTCCGCGTGGGCACCGTCCGCCGTGATGTCGACGACGGGAAAGCCGAGGAACCGCGCGACGAACTCAGTCTTCGGGGCTGTCCACAACGCGTCGGGGGACCCCGACTGGATGAGGCGGCCATCCTCGAGCACCGCCACGGTGTCGGCGACGGCGAAGGCCTCCTCCTGGTCGTGGGTGACATAGATCACGGTTTGCCCCAGCCTCCGGAACACGTCACTCATCTCGCCGAGGAGCCGGGTTCGCAGTTCTCGGTCGAGCGCTCCCAGCGGCTCGTCGAGCATGATCAGCTCCGGTCGGGTTGCCAGCGTCCTGGCAAAGGCCACGCGTTGCTGTTCTCCGCCTGAGAGCTCCGTGATCGGTCGGTCCTCCAGCCCATCGAGGCCCACGAGACGGAGCGACTCCGCGACGTGTTCACCGACATCGTCAGCCCCTGTGACCTCGAGCCCGAAGGCGACGTTTCGAGCCACCGAGAGATGAGGGAACAGTGCGTAGTCCTGGAACATCATCCCGAACGGTCGGCGGTGAACCGGAACGGCGGACATGTCGGCATCTCGCCACATGATCGTGCCGGAGGAGGGACGCTCCAATCCGGCGATGGCCCGCAGCAACGTCGTCTTGCCGCTTCCGGACGGCCCGAGGAGGGCAACCACCTCTCCGGTCGCCACCTGGAGGTCGACCGAGTCCACGGCAACGCTGGTGCCGTAGCGGATCGTGAGGTCGCCGAGGCGCAACATCAGAAGTCCCCCGCCGAGCGAAGGCGATCGATGGCCATGACTGCGCCGGCCGCAAGAAGCATCAGGATCGTTGCGAGGGCCATGGCCTTGGCGAAGTTCGCTGATCCCGGCTGGCCCAGCAGCCGGAAGATGGCGGTGGGGATCGTCTGGTTCTCGAGGGGTCTCACCAGAAAGGTGGTGGCGCCGAACTCGCCCAACGACACGGCGAATGCGAACCCGGCACCGATGGCGGCGGCACGGGCGACAAAGGGTGCATCGACCCGTCGCCACACGGTGCGTGGCGCAGCTCCCAGGGTTGCCGCGGCCTCACGGAGCCGGGGCGGAACGGAGCGGATCACGGGAACTGCGGTGCGAACGATGAAGGGAACAGCCACCAGGGTGTGTGCCAGGGGCACGATCCACCATGACGCCCTGATGTCGATCGGTCGGTCCATCGAGATCAGCAGCCCGAATCCGATCGTCACCGCCGACGTGCCGAGCGGGAGCATGAGCAGCGAGTCGAACCATTGCGACAATCCACCCCGACCCCGCGCCACGGTCACCGCGGCGGCCATGCCGATGACGAGGGCCAGAGCCGTTGCGGTGAGACCGAAGGCAAGCGAGTTCGCAATGGCTCGTCCCGGAGACACGGCGAGAACGCCGGAGGGTTCGGCGAGCGATGCGTACGCATCGATGCCATCGGTCAGAGACCGTGCGACCAGCGTCCCCAGGGGAACGACGAGGAGGACGACGATCTCGGCGATCACGCCGGCGAGAAGGAGCTTCTCGCCCCAGGTGCGAGGCGCCCGTGCCGTCAGGGAGCCCGGGAGCAGGGAGATCTCGGCAGAACGCCGTTCCTGATACCGGCTGTACACGAAGAGAGCGGCCCCCACCGTGGCGATCTGGATGATGGAGAGGGCGGCGGCCAGGGGAAGGTTGAAGAGGCCGGTCGCCTGGCGCCAGATCTCGACTTCGATGGTCACCCATCGCAGGTCGCCGAGGATGAGCACGACACCGAAGCTGGTGAAGGTGAACAAGAACACGATGGCGGCGGCCGCGGCGATCGCCGGTCGCAGCAGGGGGAGGGTGATCCGACGGAACGCTCCCAGCCGGGTGGCGCCGAGGGTGCGTGCCGCCTCGTCGAGGCGCGGGTCGAGGTGCTCCCAGAGCCCTCCCACCGTGCGCACCACGACTGCGATGTTGAAGAACACGTGGGCCAGCAGGATCGCCACCAGTGACGTCGCCCCGTCACCGAGCAACGCAACGAACGCCGTTGCCGCGACCACGGTTGGGGTCACGAATGGGACGGTGACGATGGCTCGCAGGAGGGCTCTTCCCGGGAATCGGAACCGGGACAGGACATAGGCCACCGGAAGGCCGGCCAGCAGTGTCAGCAGCGTCGATACCGCCGCCTGCCAGGCGGTGAACCAGATCACTCCCATCACGCCGCCGTCACCGAAGACGTCGGCGAATCCGTTCCCGTCGCGTAGCGAGCGTTCCAGGATGCGGATCAGCGGGTAGGCGAAGAACCAGGCGAGGAAAAGGGCCGGGAGTGCGGCGATCGCCCACTGCCATCGGCGACGCGTCATCTGGTGACGACTTCGGTCCACTCGGTGATCCAGCGATCCCGGTTTGCTTCGATCTCGTCAGGATCCATGCGGGCGGGGTTGGCCGGGACCACGGTGTGCTCAACGAATTCTGGAGGAAGTGCGGCATCCTCGTTGGCGGGGAAAACGAACATCGTGAGCGGGATGTCTTCCTGGAACTGAAGGTCGAGCATGAAGTCGACGAGGGCCTCGGCGTATTCGCCGCCGTTGCTTCCGGCGAGGATCCCGGCGAATTCGATCTGGCGGAAGCAGCCGGCCTCGATCACGCCGGTGGGTGCTGGAGCTGTCGGATCCCCGAAGATGACCTCGGCAGGGGGAGACGAGGCATAGGAGACCACGAGTGGTCGGTCGCCCTCGCCGGCGCCTCCGCTGAACGAGCCGTAGTAGGCCTGCTCCCACCCGGAGTCCACCTTCACGTCGTTGGCCCGCAGGTCGGCCCAGAAGTCGATCCATGTGTAGTCGCCGGTCTCTCCGAACTCGGCGACGGTCGCGAGGAGGAAGGAGAGGCCCGGTGACGATGTTGCCGGGTTCTGGACCACGAGCTGTCCGGCGAACTCGGATCCGGTGAGGTCTCGCAGTGAGGGCTGGATGTCTCCGAGAACCTCACGGTCGTAGTTGAGGCACACATCGCCGACGTCGATCGGCGTGACGTGATGATCGAGGTCGAGCTCGGATGGCACCGAATCGAGCAGGGGAGAGCGGTACTCGCGGAAGAGATCCTCTTCGAGCGCCCTCGTCAGGAACGTGTTGTCGATGCCGTAGAGCACGTCTCCGAGCGGGTTGTCCTTGGTGAGGATCGCCTGGTTCACCATGGCCCCGGCATCTCCGGCCTGGACGATGCGAACCGGGAGCCCCACTGCGGTCTCCATGGCGTCCCGTACGTCCTCCGAGATGGCGAACGAGTCGTGGGTGACCAGCACGATCTCGTCGGGAGCGGCTGCGGCATTCGATCCGCAGGCGGCTGCCACCAATGCCAGGACAATGAGCAAGGACGCACTTCTGAATCGCATCAGACCTGGCTCCTGAGGGTGTGGATGACGAGCAGTGTCCCGGCCTCGAGCTCGACGATGGCGTGGTCGCCGGTCAGCTCGTTGCTCACACCCTGGGTCGAGCCGGTGGCCAGCGACGCGCCGTGCAGCGGCCACTTGAGGCCTTCGGTGGCCACGCCGACGGCGGGACCACCGACAGCGAGCAACGTGACGAGGTCGCCCGGTGAACCGTGGATATCGACGTGGCGCCGGACGACCATCAGCCGCGAGTCGCCGACCAGCCACTCGATGTCTCGGGGAGCCAGCTCTGCCGAGGCCAGGACGAGGGCGTTGGCAAGGAAGTGGTCGAGTCGGCCACCCGTGCCTCCAACCAGGAGGATTCGTTCATACCCGGCATCGACGGCGTGACGCAGTGCCAGCTCGAGGTCGGTGGCGTCTTTGTCTGTGGGATGCTCATGGATGGCGGCCCCGCTCTCGCGGGCCATGTCGACCAGGGTGGGATCTGCCGAGTCGAAGTCGCCGATGACGGCGTCGACGGGGATCCCGAGCATCTGAGCCTGGGCGAGACCGGAGTCTGCGGCGACGACGTAGGCGTCAGAGGGGATCCGGTGCGCGAGCTCGGGGCGAACTGCATCGCCACCGGCGAGAACGATTGCCCAACGATTTGTTTCCACGGCTTCCTCCGCTGGCATTACCCAGTTCAGGTTCGACGGGTCGGGTGCGGCCCTCGTGACCGTCACCCCTCT
Organism: Acidimicrobiia bacterium; assembly: GCA_013003515.1. Classification (GTDB taxonomy): domain Bacteria; phylum Actinomycetota; class Acidimicrobiia; order Spongiisociales; family UBA5794; genus JABDIW01. The sequence goes on along the minus strand of JABDIW010000134.1, from coordinate 590 downwards.
CAGCACGAAGCTCCCCGGAGTGGTTGCTCGATGGCAGGGTAGCGGGTTCCGCGTCGGAGGGGACCGCGAACCATCGTGATGTCACAGGGCAGTCGGCGAAGATCACCGACAAACATTGACTGTTTGGGGGCAAATCGACTATTTCGAAGCAACCCCTTGACAAGGTGACATCATTATGACATCATGACGATGTCAAAAGAGGTCACCGAGAGGGAGGACACACCGCATGTTGTTCTACAACAACCCAAAGGCCATCCAGGTGGTCAACGAGAACTTGATCCGGGAAGGTCATCAGGAGCAGTCCAGGCGTCGCTTGCTGCGTCTGGTGCAGGGAGAGAAGGCCTAGGGACGATGGACGTCACAGGCGCCATCAACCAGATAGAGGCGACCGTCACCGGTCAGCTTCAGCTGGCAGGGGAGGATCCTGCCGTCGAGGCGGCAGGAGAAGCCCTCCTCGCCGCGATGCGACCGGCACTGCGTCAAGCGGCCATGAGCCTCGCAGAGCAAGCCGCAGCCGAAGTCGCCAGCCAGCTGCCGGACGCGGATGTCAAGGTCGTGCTCGAGGATGGCGATCCCACCCTCGAGGTGAA
>JABDIW010000125.1 GCA_013003515.1 Acidimicrobiia bacterium | reverse complement strand
TACCAGGCCACCGACCCCGTGAAGCTGGTCTACAACGTCCAGAACTTCGTGCTGGCTGCCACCAAGCTGGCGCAGACCAACCTGAGGAATGTCATCGGCGACCTCGACCTCGACGACGCTCTGACGTCTCGCGAGACGATCAACGCCCAGTTGCGCGACATCCTCGACGAGGCCACTGACGTCTGGGGCACCAAGGTCGTGCGTGTCGAAATCCAGAGGATCGATCCTCCGGCAGACGTCACCGACGCCATGCACCGGCAGATGAAGGCCGAGCGTGACCGTCGTGCACTGGTGACCGAGGCCGAAGGTGACAAGCGGGCCGCCATCCTCCGCGCCGAGGGCATCAAGGAGTCCCGGGTCCGCGAGGCCGAGGGCCAGGCTCAGGCCATTCGCGAGGTCGCCGACGCCGAGAAGTTCCAGAAGCTGACGGTTGCCGAAGGTGAAGGACAAGCCATCGAGCGTGTGTTCAGCGCCATCCACAACGGCGACCCGACACCCGACCTCATCGCCATTCGCTACCTCGAGACCCTCAACGAGGTCGCCAACGGGAAGGCCACGAAGATCTTCCTGCCGATGGAGATGTCAGGCATCTTGAGCTCGGTCGGTGTTATCGGCGAGCTGTTCAACGAATCGAACGAGAACCAGGGCGGCTCAGCCGGCTGAGCCCTCGCCAACAACCTCATCGTCGACGGCCGGCCCTGCGGGGTCGGCCGTCACGCGTTCACCCCTGCGGTTCCACCATCGCAGCGCGAGCGCTCCCCCGATGACGGCTGCCACCGACACCCAGCCATTACGAGAGATGCCGAGGACTCGGAACGTCGTGTCGGTGCGAAGCAGCTCCATGAGGAACCGCCCCGTCCCGTACACCATGGCGTAGACGAAGATCAGCCCGCCTTGTCGCACCTTCCCCGACCGTTCTGCCAGCAGCACGATGGGCACCGTCAGAACCAGGTTCCACAGCATCTCGTACAGGAAGGTCGGGTGGAACGTCTCGAACGTGCGATAGGCGGCGGGACGGTAGATCTGGTCGATCTCCACGGCCCAGGGCAAGGTCGACGGAGTGCCAAACAGCTCCTGGTTGAAGTAGTTGCCGATGCGGCCGATCGCCTGGGCGAGGGGTATCCCGACGGCGGCGCCGTCGGCGAACTTCGGCAGACTGCCCCCATTGCGACGCAACGTCGCCCATGCCGCGACCGCTCCGGCGATCAACCCACCGAAGAGAGCCAGGCCGCCCTCCCAGATGAAGAAGATCTTGTACCACTCCCCCTCGAACCGGGCGGTGTGGGTGGTGACGTAGGCGAGACGGGCGCCGAGGAAGCCGATCCCGACTGCCCACAGGACCGTGCGCTCGACGAGGGCCGGGTCACCGCCGTATCGCTCGTACCGCCGGAAGGTGGCCCAATAGGCGACAAGGACCCCGATCCCGATCGCGATGCCGTAGTAGTGGATCTCGAGTGGTCCCAGCTCGAGAACGTTGTTCGACGGCGACGGGATCGAGGCGAGGAAGCTCACGTCGAAGAGAACTCCTTGAACGCCTTCCAGGCACGGGGCCCGTAGACCGTCGCCGGGCCGCCGGCCATCAACATGGCGACGCCGATGACCTCGGCGACCTGCTCGGACGTGGCGCCCTTGCGAGCGGCACCCCGGGCGTGGGAGGCGATGCAGCCGTCGCACTGGGTGCCAATGGACATGCCGAGAGCGATCAGCTCCTTGGTGAGCGCCGGTAGCGCGCCGTCGTGACCGAGGGTCTTGTGCATTTGAGCGAAGCCGGCGAACGAGTCCGGGATGAGCTCACGAAGCTCGCGGTTCTCGGCGGCCAGTTCCCTGAGGAGGTCGTGATTGTGTGCCATGGCCCGCATGCTACGGCGGCCCGAGAACTGAAGCCGCGGCCTCACTAGCGTGGCGGCATGACGCTCAAAGACCGCGCCCAGGACCAGTTCACTGCAGTCGAGACCGAGCTCCGCGATGTCTCGCGCTGGATGTACGACAACCCCGAGATCGCCTGGGAGGAGCGAGAGACGTCGGCACGTCTCGCCGCCTTCCTCGGTGACAAGGGCTTCGCCGTCGATTACCCGGCATATGACCTTGACACCGCCTTCGTGGCCCGTACCGGCTCGAGCGGTCCCGAGGTGGTGATCTGTGCCGAGTACGACGCGCTTCCCGAGGTCGGCCACGCCTGTGGCCACAACGTCATCGCCACCGCCGCCATCGGTGCCGGGGTGGCGCTGCAGGGCATCGCCGACGAGCTCGGCATCCGGGTGACCGTGCTGGGGACACCTGCTGAGGAGGCCTACGGCGGCAAGGTCGACCTGATCAACGCCGGCGCCTTCAGTGAAGCGGCCGCTTCGATGATGATCCATCCATCACCGATGGACGTGCTCGACCCCGACGTCCTCGCCGTCGCCCACATCGATGTCGAGTTCCACGGCAAGGAGTCGCACGCCGCCTTTGCCCCCCAGGTAGGCATCAACGCCCTCGACGCCGCGGTCCAGGCGTATGTGAACGTGTCCACACTTCGCCAGGCGATGTACCCCACCGACAAGGTGCACGGGGTCATCACCTACGGCGGCGGCGCCCCCAACGTCGTCCCGGCGCTCACCAAGATGTCCTGGTACGTGCGGGCTTCGACCCAAGAGCGTCTCAGGGAGCTGCACGACAAGGTTGTGGCGTGTTTCGACGGTGCGGCCCGCGCCACCGGATGCACGTTCGAGGTCAAGGAGAGCGGCCACACCTACGAGGACCTGAAGTCGGACAAGGTGCTCGCCGAGCTGTATCAGGCGAACTCGACTGCGCTCGGTCGGCCATTGACCAGAGGCGCCGACATGGATTCGAGCGCCTCGGGCTCCACCGACATGGGCAACGTCAGCCATGTGGTGCCATCGATCCATCCGTTCCTCGGCATCAACAGCCTCCCCGCTGTGAACCATCAGAAGGAGTTCGCCGCCCACACCGTCACGCCCGATGGTGAGAAGGCCATCCGCGATGGGGCCCTCGGAATGGCGTGGACGATCATCGACCTGGCCGAGGGAGACCGCTGGGGCGAGCTGGGGCAATCCACCAAAGACGCCTGAGCCGCTCGTAGCCTGCGGCGCGATGACCCGTCGCGCTCTCCCGCTCGTCCTCGCGATCCTGATCGCCCTGTCCGGAACCGCCGCGTTCGCCCAGAGCGAGGCCGACGTGGAACGCGCCGCCGCCGAGGTGGAAGCCGCATCCGCAGAAGCCGGAGCAGCCAACGCTGCCCATGCCTCGACCTCTGACCGGCTGCTCGCAGCCATCCTCACCTACGAGACGACGACGCTGACACTGGAAGCGGTGTCGTTCGATCTCGCCGCCGCCGAAACGGCGATCCTCGAAGACGAGAGGCGACTCAGCGACCTGAGGCACTGGATCGAGGAGATCGCCGCCGGTCTCTACATGATGGGACCCGATCTCGGCGGGTTCCTCGACTCGGCGGACTCGACGATGGCCGGCCTCGTCATCGAGCGGGTGGTCGCCGACATCGAGTCCGAGATGACGACGATCGACAACCTTCGAGACGGTCTCGATGCGGCCCGGTCCGATGCCGACGCGCTCCGCCGCGACCTGAGCCAGATCCGCGTCGACCACGTCAGCTCGATCGGCACCATCAACGAGCTGCTCGACGCCGTCGAGGTGCGACAGCAGGTCGCCGTCCAGCGGAAGGCTGACGCCGCCGTCGCCTACGAAACCGCAGTCACCGAGCTCGAGAAGGCCCGCAAGGGGATCACCCCCAAGGTGGAGGCCTGGGGTGAATTGGTGGCCAGGTACTTCCCCGAGGACCAGTACTGGAATGCCCTCCAGGTGATGGCGTGTGAGAGCCGAGGAACCCCAACGGCCCTCAACCCCACCTCGGACGCTGCCGGCCTGTTCCAGTTCCTCCCCGGCACCTGGCTCATCGCCTCCAAAGGAGCCGGCTACGAAGGCGCCGATCCGTACGAGCCGGAGGCGAACATCGCTTCAGCCGCCTGGCTGGTGCAACGCTCGATCGACTGGGATCACCCCGACGGGGCGTGGGGGCATTGGGCGTGTAAGAGGGTTCTGAGCCAGTAGTCATCAGTCATCAGTCATCAGTCATCAGTCATCAGTCATCAGTCGGATAGTCGATGGTCGAGATGGAGCGGGCTTCGGTACGATTGCCTGGCGACAACGGCGAGGAGGTTTTCGTGACCAAGAAGCCAGATGACGGAGCCGAGGCGGCCGAGAAGAAGGTCGCCGACGAGATCGAGAGGGTCATCAAGCAGCCGGCGAGTGCCGAGGAGGCAGCCCTCCTCGAGGCGGCCGAGATCGAAGAACTGGAGAGCACGTAGAGGGCTGCCAGCTCCCAGTGCCGGTCGCCAGCAAGACCAGTTGACCTGCCTGGCGGTGCCAACCGGTCGCTG
>JABDIW010000089.1 GCA_013003515.1 Acidimicrobiia bacterium | reverse complement strand
TGGGTCGTGTTCGCCGCTGCGGGGCTCCTGGTCTGAACCCCCTCGTCATCCTGGGTTGCACCGGCTCCATCGGGGGCCAGGCCCTCGACGTTGCCGACTCGCTGGGACTCCCGGTGTCCGCTCTGGCGGCCGGCTCGATGTCCGAGCGGTTCCTGGCGATCGCCGACCGGTTTCCCGACGCCTCCCTGGCTGTAGACAGCGTTTCGGGGCAGGTGCCCGACAGGTATCGCTCGCGGCTCGAGGTCGGACCCGAAGCGGTGACTGCCCTCGCCAGGATCACCGGTACGACCGTCGTGAACGCCATCGTCGGTGCCGCCGGGCTGCCGGCGTCGGTTGCCGCACTCGAGACCGGGAATCGCCTGGCTCTGGCAAACAAGGAGAGCCTCGTCGCCGGTGGCCCGGTGGTGCTTGGCTCGGCATCGGTCGACGCCGAGCTGATTCCCGTGGACTCAGAGCACGCTGCGGTATGGCAGCTCATCGATGGGGTGGCATCCGCGTCGGTTCGTCGCGTCGTCCTGACCGCGTCCGGTGGCCCCTTTCGCGGCCGGAGCTCACTGGAGTCGGTGACCGTTGCAGATGCCCTCGCTCACCCCACCTGGAACATGGGTCCCCGCATCACCATCGACTCGGCGACACTGATGAACAAGGCCTTCGAGGTGATCGAGGCCCACTTCCTCTTCGACATGAGCTTCGATCGGATCGATGTCGTGGTGCACCCCCAGAGCATCGTCCACTCCATGGTGGAGTTCACCGATGGCACGGTCGAGGCGGTCCTCGGCCCTCCCGACATGAAGGTCCCTATCCGGCAGGCCATCACCTGGCCCGAGCGGATCGATCCAGCCCCGGTCTCGTGGTCTCCGGCCGGGACGACCCTGGAGTTCGAGGAGCCCGATCGATCGCTGTTCCCCGCCCTGGACATCGGGTACGCGGCCGGACGTCAAGGGGGAACCGCCCCGGCCGTACTCAATGCGGCCGACGAGGTCGCCGTCGGGTTCTTCCTTGATGGGGCGATCGGGTTCACCGAGATCACGAGGATCGTCGAGGAGGCACTGTCACGTTTCGACCACAGGGATGTCGATACGGTCGATGACGTCATCGGCGCCGACCACGAGGCTCGTCGCATCGCCACCGAGATCGTCGAGTCCCGCAATGGTCGGTGACCGGGATACCACCTGATGTCCCGTATCCTCTCGAGCTGATGAGTGAATTCCTGAGCGGCATCGCCGCCGTCGGCGCCGTGATCCTCGTTGTGGTGATCCACGAGTTTGGCCACTTCGTCGCGGCCAAGGCCTTCGGGATGAAGGCAACCGAGGCCTTCTTCGGGTTTGGCCCTCGTATCTGGTCCACCCAGCGTGGAGAGACCGAGTACGGGGTCAAGGCCTTCCCGTTGGGTGGGTATGTCCGCGTCGTCGGGATGAACCCTCTTGAGGAGATCGATCCGCTGGAGGAGCACCGGACCTATCGGGCGGCCCCCTTCTGGAAGAAGTCCGTGGTGGTGCTCGCCGGCGTAGCGAGTCACTTCGTGATCGCGTTCCTGATCCTGTACACCGTGTTCGCCTTCGTGGGCACCCCTGACCCGGACCTCCCCACCACGCAGGTCTCTGCCGTCACCCAGGAGATCGGATCGGGGGCCGATGCGATCACCACACCAGCCGCCCTCGCCGGAATCGAGGCTGGTGACCGTCTCGTCGAGTTCGCCGGGGTTCCCATCACCGAGTGGGACGACTTCCGCGACGCGGCGCGGGCCCGTCCCGGAGAGACGGTGACCGTCGTCTATGAACGCGACGGAACTCTCATCAGCACCGATGTCGAGTTGGCGACCACAACGCAGGACGGCGAGCCCATCGGCTTCTTCGGCGTTTCGCCGGACTTCGACACCACCACCAGCGGTGTCTTCGGCTCGGTGGTCGAGGCCGGCAAGGAGACCGGCGAGCTGACCCTGAGATCATTCGAGGGTCTCGGCGGCCTCGTGGTCGGCGTGTGGGATGTGTTCACGTCGCTGTTCACCGGCGAGTCGACGGCCATCGAAGAGAATCGGCCGGTGAGCCTCATCGGCATCGCCGCCATCGGCCAGCAGACAGCCGAGGTGGGCTGGTGGTTGTACCTGGAGCTGATCGCCTGGGTGACCATCTTCCTGGGTGTCATCAACGTCATTCCGCTGTACCCCCTCGACGGCGGCCACTTTGCCCTCGCCCTCTACGAGAAGGTGGTGGGGCGCACCGCCGACGTTCGCAAGCTCGTTCCTGTCGCCGCCGCAGTGATCCTGTTCATGGTCGTGATCGGAGTGCTTGGCCTGTATCTCGACATCGTCGACCCCATTCAGCTGCAATGACCTCGATGTCCCGGCGCCCGACCAGGGAGCTCTTCGTTGGAGATGTGCCGGTAGGCGGTGATTCCCCGATCTCTGTCCAGTCGATGACCACGACCAAGACGGCAGACGTGGACGGCACCCTGGCCCAGGTATACGCGTTGAAGGGTGCCGGTGCCGACATCGTCCGCATCACCTGCAACGACATCGACGCCGCCGAGGGCCTCGCCGAGATCGTCCCGCGCTCTCCGGTTCCGATCATCGCCGATATCCACTTCCAGTACCGGTTGGCGCTGGCGGCTCTCGAGGCCGGTGTCGCCGGTCTGCGGCTCAACCCGGGCAACATCCGCAACGAGGACCACATCAAGACGGTCGCCAGGGCAGCTTCCGATGCAGGAGTCCCGATCCGGGTGGGGGTCAACGCCGGCTCGCTGGACAAGGACCTGCTCGCCGAGCACGGCGGACCGGTCCCGCAGGCTCTCGTAGCGTCGGCGCTCAAGGAGATCCGTTACTTGGAGGAGGTGGACTTCACCGACATCAAGATCTCGGTCAAGCATTCCCATGTCCCTTCGATGGTCGAGTCCTATCGCCTCCTCGCCGACACGGTCGACTACCCCCTCCACCTCGGCGTCACCGAGGCCGGGCCGCCGCCTGGTGGCTTGATCAAGTCGGTCGCCGGAATCTCCACCCTGCTGCTCGAAGGCATCGGCGACACGATCCGCTTCTCGTTGACGGCCGATCCGGTGGAGGAGGCCAAGGCGGGAAGGGCACTGCTCGAGTACCTCGGACTACGAGAGCGTTCGAGTCTGGACCTCATCGCCTGCCCATCGTGTGGGCGCGCCGAAGTCGACGTCATCGCAGTCGCCGCCGCGGCCCAGGAAGCCCTCGAAGCCGAGGAACTGCCGTTTCAGGTGGCGGTCATGGGCTGTGTCGTCAACGGCCCCGGTGAGGCTCGCGAGGCGGATCTCGGTATCGCGGCAGGGAAGGGGAAAGGGCATCTGTTCATCAAGGGCCAGGTGGTGCGCGTCGTCGCCGAGGACGAGATGGTCTCAGCCCTGGTCGACGAAGCCCGCAAGCTCCGGGAAGAGGGCGTCGAGGCCCGATTGGCGGCCGCCGATGCCTCGGCAGCGGCCGAAGCAGCCGAGGATGCCGTTCAGCTCCTCGAGATCCAGGGTGACGCAAACCGCGCATCGGCCCGCAAGGTGGCGGTGCGCTCGGTCGCTGAAGGCGACTGATCGAGATGTGGCGCCTCGCCCTGGTCGTGGTCCTCGTCGTCACCGCATGCACGTCGGGTGATTCGAGCCCGACGACGATCACCACAACCCCGGTCACGACATCGACGACCGTGCCCGTCTCGGGGCTCATCGACCCGGCGAGCGTATTCGAGCAAGCGGCGCCGTCCCTCGCCTACATCGAGACCGGCGTCGGCACGGGGAGCGGCATCCTTGTCGAGAATGGGCTGGTACTCACGGCGGCACACGTGGTCTGGCCACAACGTGACGTCAGGGTGGTGTTTCCCAACGGCGCCGAGCGGCGCCGCGCTCGCGTCATCGCCGCCGACCCGATCGCCGACATTGCCGTGGTCGACGTTTCGGCCATGGCGGGGTTACCCGAACCGGCCCGGATCGGTGATCCGTCCAGCCTCGAACCAGGCTCTCCGGTCTTCCTCATCGGCTACCCGGGCGAGACCGATGCCTTCCCGCAGCCGACGATCTCCCAGGGCATCGTGTCCAGACTGCGCGAATGGGCGCCCGTCGACTGGTCGTTCCTCCAGACGGACGCCACCACCATCGGCGGCCAGTCCGGCGGCGCCGTCGTTTCGGCGTCCGGTGAGGTAGTCGGGCTCACCAACTTCCTGCTCGGTGGCGAGTTCGGCCTCTCCGCCGCCATCGACGACGTGCAAGCTCGCGTCGCCCGGTTGCTCGAAGGAGAGGACGTCGGTGGGCTGGGTGACCGTCTTCCACCAGAGGGAGCCGAGGTCGCCGAGGCGACGACCATGCTCGATCACTTCTACGACTCGGTCGCCTACGTCGTCGATGCTCCGGTGTTCACCGACGTGGTCGTCTCCGTGCGATCCGAGACCGAGGTGGCTCTTGCCGCCATCGCCGCCGATTCGTTCGTCGAGGCGTCGTCGGCTGACGGCGAGACGTTCCAGGAGATCTCATTTCAGGTGACCCTCGATGCCCCGCTGTTCATCGAGGTGCGGTCGTTCGCCGTATCGCCGCAGGAGATCACCGTGCGCTCTTCTGTCGCGATGACACCGTGGGTCGACGAGGACGATGGCCAGCGGCTGGTCCCTGGCGAGACTCTGGCCGGGTCCATCGACTACCCGGGCGAGACCGACTGGTTCTCGATCGACCTCATCAAAGGCCAGGCCGTGACCATCGAAGTCGACTCGGTGGCCTTCGACCCGAGCCTGACCATCGACACGAGCACGAACTTCGGAGAGGCCAAGGCATTCGACGCCGACCGTGGGGGAGGCTTGTTCGGCTGGAACCCGCGGTTGACGTTCACCGCCGACGCGACCGGTGAATTCCTGGTGATCGTCGAAGACCTCGACCTCACCGGGCCCGGCGCCTACTTCGTCACGGTCGAGGACTGACCATCGCCGGAGCCCGGTCGGGCCATCGGTAGACTCGCCGCCATGCGCTGGTCCCTTGCCCATATCCCGACCCTTCGCGACGACCCCTCGGATGCCGAGGCGGTCAGTCACCGCTTGCTGGTTCGTGCCGGGTACATCCGCCAGCTCATGGCCGGCGTCTACTCCCTGCTGCCTCTGGCGTACCGGGTGCGGTCGAAGGTGTGGAACATCATCGCCGAGGAGATGGACGCCATCGGCGCCCAGCAGTTCCATCTGCCGGCGCTGCACCCCGGCGAGCTGTGGAAGAAGACCGGTCGCTGGGACGTGATAGGCGACGAGATGTTCCACATCGTGGACCGCAAGAGCGCCGACATCGCCCTCGGTTTCACCCACGAGGAGGTCTTTGCCAGCCTCGCAGTCGAGCTGAAGTCCTACCGCCAGCTCCCGCAGATCTGGTATCAGATCCAGACCAAGTTCCGTGACGAGCCAAGGCCGAAGTCCGGTCTGCTGCGGGTCCGGGAGTTCACGATGAAGGACTCGTACACCCTCGATCTCGAGGAGGGTGGCCTCGATTCGGCCTTCGATCGCCACCACGCCGCCTACACGCGCATCTTCTCTCGGCTCGGCCTCGACGCGGTCCCTGTCCAGGCATCGGTGGGAGCCATGGGCGGCAGCGATTCCATCGAGTTCATGGTCGCCGCCGAGGCCGGGGAGGACGACGTTCTTCACTGTCCCAAGTGCGACTACGCCGCCAACCTGGAAAGGGCAGATGCCCAGCTGCCCGAGGTCGCCGACGAACCGGGACCGGATCAGCCGGAGCGCTTCCCGACCCCCGGTGTTCGCACCATCGCCGACCTCGAGACGTTCGAGGGTGGGGCTGCCGGCAACCGCCAGATCAAGACCCTGGTCTACGTGCTCGACGGCGAGCCTGCCCTCGTCTTGTTGCGAGGCGATCACGCCCTGGTGGAGCAGAAGCTCCAGGACGCCACCGGTGCGGACGAGTTCCGACCGGCCCATCCCGACGAGATCCGGGCGCTTCTCGGCGCCGACGCCGGCAGTCTCGGTGCGGTCGGCGTCTCGGGGGTACGCATCGTCGCCGATCCAGCGCTTCAGGGCCGCACCAACATGACGACCGGCGCCAACGAGGACGATTTCCACATCCGCGGTGTTGATGTGGACCGCGACATCGACGTCGACTCGTGGGCCAGCCTCCGTGAGATCCTCGCCGGCGAGCCCTGTGTCGGGTGCGGCACCGCACTCGACCGATTCAAGGCCATCGAGGTGGGCCATATCTTCAAGCTGGGCCGTAGGTACACCGAGGCTCTCGGTGCCACCGTCCTGGATGCCGAGGGCGAGCCGGTGACGATCATCATGGGTTCGTACGGGATCGGGCTGGAACGGGCCATGGCCGCCGTGGTGGAGAGCTCCCATGACGACAAGGGCATCGTGTGGCCCGTGTCGATCGCCCCGTTCGAGGTTGTGATCACGGTGCTCAAGCCCACCGAGGAAGAGCCCGCTGCCGTGTCGGAGCGCCTGTACGACGAGCTGCGTTCGGCGGGTGTCGATGTCCTCCTCGACGATCGTGACGAGCGACCTGGTGTGAAGTTCAACGATGCCGAGCTGATCGGGATCCCGCTGCGTCTCACCGTCGGGCCCCGCGGCCTTGCAGACGGGGTGGTGGAGTTCAACGATCGCGCAACTGGCGAATCGAGCACGATCCCGC
>JABDIW010000042.1 GCA_013003515.1 Acidimicrobiia bacterium | reverse complement strand
TCGTGGTCTGCGTTGCAGCGGGGATCGTGTGGAGCTTGCTCTCTGGGGCCTCTGTGGCCGAGGCAACGGCGTGGTCGTCGTGGATCCTCGGAACCGTGATGCTGTTGCTGGGGGGAACGTCGGGTTCTGGTCTGTCGCGCATGAGCAGCGAGGACTACGGCATCCACTACGGACGCCGACACGGTCATGGGTTCGACGACACCGAGGGTGAGATCCTGCGGGCGGAAGACCTCAAGGAGCGCCTTCGTCGCGGGCTGCGCCCCGAAGCCAACCCGACCGCTTTCTGGCAGGTCGTGGGGGGCCTCGCTGTGATCGGGTTTGGCCTGGCCGTGCTCAGCTTCGCGGCCTAGGCGGTCCACTCGATCCACTCACCGTGGTGGTGGATGGCGGCGAGTTGGCGGTGCGCAGGGTCGGTTCCTTCATAGACGGTGAGGTCGAGGAAGGTGCCATCCCGGAGTCGGTCTCCTTCGGCACCGATCCGATAAAGGGGTCGAGTCGCCGATGCGTCGATGAGCAGCCGATCCAGATCCCGGTGCTCCTCAGCCGAGAGGTAGGGCGCAACGAAGCTGTGCGTCACACAAAGGGCGGTGTCGCTCGGAGCCTCGGCGATCAGTTCGGGGAGAGTCGCCAGCAGGTCACCGGCCACGACGCGGGGCTGTACCTCGAGAACGACGCCGATGGCAGCGTCGAGCCTTCGCAGCCTTTCCGGCTGGTCCCCCCACACCAGGGCCTCCATCCACCTGGCCACATCCGGGTCGGTGACATCGATCGGGTTCTGGTCGAGCCCGACCCGCCAAGTCACCTCGGGCGCAGGAGTCATCGGTGGCTTGGTGCCCCTTGTATCGATCGTCAGCTCGAGGCCGGAATCCGGGTCGCCGACCGTTGCTCCCGAGTAGGAGTAGGCGTAGCGGTCGAACAGCAGGTTGAAGCCCGCCGAGGTCCCTGCGTCGATGACTGCCAGCGGCAGCCCGGTCTCGGCGGCCACCGTCACGTAGGCGGGATAGAGAAACGCCGAGCGTCGCACTTCATTGGTCTGGACCAGCCGGGTGCGCATCAGCTCGATGACCTCGGCTTCGTGTTCGGCGACGAAGTCTCGAAACGCCGGGTAGAGGTCACCATCGGTACGGGTTCCGCCAACCGTCAGGTACCAGTCGGCGACGGGGTGCTGAGCTCCACCGAGCAAGAGATAGTGGACGGCGCCGAGCAGCAGGTTGGGGGGTAGCTGATCAAGGGGAGCGTGAGCGGTCCGGGTCAGCATCTCGGGGTCGTCGGCCACGGCCCGGGCAAGTGTCGTGCACAGCCAGCTCTCCTGGACGATGTCCGCCCACCGCCGCCACGCCTCGGGGGAGTTGCGGTCGGTGATGGGGTCGCCAGCCATGCGCTGGACGATATCTGGCCGGTGTAGATCAGGGAGGCCAGTGTTCACCCGGTGCGGGGAGCGGCACACGATGTGACCGCGACGATGCGGTCGTCCAGTCCAAAGACCCGTCCGATTCCTGCCACGAACTCTGCGGTGACAGTGACGCAGACTTCGTCCTGAGTTGCCCGAGCGTTGGCTCTCACAATGGTCGGCGCCGGGTGACTGAGGGCAGACGCCTCGGCCCTGGATTTCGCCTGCATCGGATTCAGGACGATGCGGCCGTCGTAGGCGAACGAGGTGTCGAGGGCCGCGGCGCCGGATCGCGCACCTGCGTCAGCGGCTGCCATGGCTGTTCGAGCAGTCGTCGCCCATCGGCCGATTTCTACGGTGACGGCGAGCATGACGATTCCCACGAAGAGGATGACTCCGATGATCGGGGTCATCGATCC